>JALTKP010000001.1 GCA_027078075.1 Gammaproteobacteria bacterium
GCGTCAGGCATTAAATGCCTACACCTCAATGGTCACACATGCGAAAGCAGATGATCCCTTAATTGAAAAAGCCAGAATGCGCTTAGAAAAAATATATGAGATTGTCGGTCAACCTAAAACCGCAAAACCATCAGTAGAAAAATAACGACTTAAACATGACAATGCTTCATCCCAATATTAATAAACAACATTGTCGCGGTCAGGCGATGGTGGAGTTTATTATTATCTTCATGGTGATGATTATGTTGGTGTTTGGTATTTTTCAGTTCACCTTAATATATAAGGCCAAGATCACCCTCAACTACGCCACCTTTGAAGCAGTGAGGGCAGGGGCGGTTAACAATGCACGCATCGCTGCAGTGAATCAGGCATTTGCACGTGGTATGGCGCCGCTCTATACCCATCGTGACACGGTTGAGGCAGTACACACCGCAAGGAAACAAGTCACCGATGAAATCGCTGACGGCGAGCAAGTATGTATCGAACGGATTAACCCGATTAAACAGGATTTTACCGAGCATCAAATTGCCAATACCTACTTTCCCGATCCAAACCTGACAGAAGGCTTTGCCATACCCGTCGACAACCTCTTTTACCGTAGTGACAAAACCACCAGTGGTCCCGGTGGTGGCTCAGGGCGTGTTTCTATCCAAGATGCAACCTTACTTAAAATCAAAATTACCTACTGCTACCCACTCTATGTGCCATTTCTTAACCGAGTTATACCGGAATGGTTCACCGGCACGTCCAATGTCACCCAATTCACGGGCGATGCCACAGCCGTAGCTCATGACGCAGGTTTTGGCGCCTTCAAACAGGCTTGTATCAATAACCGGCAGTTACCCATCACCGCCAGTGCCGTGATGCGCATGCAAACACCAGTGATCGATGATCCTGGTTATGCGCTGGCTTGTGACTAAACTGAAAATTGAGTAATAACCCACCACTTTAGGCCCTAAACAGCCCATTTAAGCCATAAAATGACCTTAAAATAAGCATAAATAGCCACAAAATTTTAACCCTACATTAGCTACAACTTATCTTGACGAACACCCCCATTCCAAGGATAATGCTCGCCTCTTAAAGCGCCTGTAGCTCAGCTGGATAGAGTACCTGGCTACGAACCAGGCGGTCGGGCGTTCGAATCGCTCCAGGCGCGCCATATAAGACAAAGGCTTACGTTTAACGACGTAGGTCTTTTTTTTGCGGGGTATAACTCTGGGGTATACTTTTCAAGCCTCTCTACTCCCGATATTTAGCCTTAAATTCCTTAATTTGTTCTAAATTTAGATTTCATTCGCTACAACTAATTTATTAACTTCAAAACATATATTTGGGCTAATGCTTTTAGCCTATTTTCTTTATTGTGGCACGGGAGTTATTCTGAGGTGGGGGGCATTCTGCATATATGGAAGCAATCATATAGGAATACCTAATGGTGTTGCCTATGTTGGGTTCGTAAAGAATTAGTTAACGGAAGAACCGGATATTACTGTTTGGACTTCCTTGTTTTCACTGACACCTTCTAGTTTCGAATTGGAGGATGTTCAGCCATTTACATAACTAACGCCATTGGGTTTCTTGCATTATGAGGTATGTGTTTGGCAATTGATTGATCGCTGGGATTTTATTTGGTTATATCACCCCTAAATCTGGCATTTAGTTTATATATAAGCTATAAAGTAAACCATGGGTTTACAAAAAGACAAAAAAGTAAATAAATTACTGACTTTACTGCCAGAAGGCGTGGCAGCGCCGAGCTTTTGGCTTGAATCTAAGGGCTATTCACGCCAATTGGTGCGTAAGTATGTGCAAGGCAAGTGGCTGATAGCGCTTGGGCGAGGTGTGTATGCACGACCAACAGCCAAGGTTAATTGGCAAGGGCTTGTATTGGGTATACAACGACTTGCTGAGTTACCCTTTCATGTGGGGGGCATTTCAGCGCTGAATCTCCAAGGGTATGCTCATTATTTACCTTTGGGTGGCGAGAAAGTACAGCACCTTTGGGGGCAAGCAAACGTACCTGCATGGGTTAAAGCAGTTGCGTTAACAGAAGCATTACAATTTCATACTTCCCAATTATTTGATTCGTCCGTTACTGATGTTGCCACTGTGCCGAGTGGTGTGCGTGACTGGGTA
>JALTKP010000002.1 GCA_027078075.1 Gammaproteobacteria bacterium
ATTCGAGTAAGAAATAGTTATATGTTTATCATTAGCGCAGGTTTGTACGTCTTCAATTGTGGCATTGATAATTGAGTTTAAATTGGTTTCTGTATTGGCTAAGGATAAGTGACCAATTTCTATTTTTGAAATGTCTAATACATCATTGATTAATGCTAATAAATGCCAGCCTGATGATAGTATGTGTTGTACGTTACTTATTTGTGCATCGCTCAAATTTTTGTCATGGTTTATTTCCAGTAGTTGTGTGTAGCCAAGAATAGTATTGAGTGGTGTTCGTAGTTCATGACTCATTTTTGAAATAAATTCTGACTTGGTTTTATTGGCGCGTTCGGCTAATTTCTTTGCGGCAGATATTTTTTGAATAGTTATTTTATCAATATTTTTTGATTCTATCAGTTTTCGTGTTTTTTCTATTCGCGCTTGAACGGCTCTGGTTAGATAATTAAGGTTAACGGGTTTTGATATGAAGTCATCGCTCCCGCATTTAATAGCCAGCATGCGAATACCGATATCTTGTTCGGAGGATAAGAATACAATAGGAAGCTCATCATGTTCACTGCTTTGCCTTATTGTCATAGCAACTTCAAGCCCGGAGCATTCGGGCATATGCATGTCTAATAAAATCAGCTCTGGTTTAAAATTATTAACAACCTCCAGGGTTTTCATCGGGTCGCTTAATGTATTAACTGACATGCCTTCATTAATGAGTGCTTGAGCATGAAGCTCAAGTAGTTCTTCATCATCATCAATAATAAGAACGCGATAAGGGAGATCGGGTTTTATTTCGCAGGCCATTTTTATATTGGAAACCAATAAGTCCAGATCGAGAGGCTTGGTTAAATAGGTATAGGCGCCGGTACGTATTGCATGGAGTCGAGAGGACATATCTTCATTAACGGAAATAAAGATAACCGGTGTTATATCACCATGATCTCGCAATACCTCAATAGCAGCAGCACCTGCCATCTTACCTTCCGGAAAAATCATATCCATTAAGATAATGGATGGTTCGAATTTGTTACAAACCGCTATCAGTGATGAAGGGTGGAGCAGTATTTCAACGATAAAACCCTGTGCGCGCAGATGGTCGGCAATAATACTTGCTAATATGTCGTCATCATCGACAATAAGCACTTTGGTTGATTCATTCCTGGTACTTACTATCGTGTTGGTAACAGTATCATTAGTTGGTGAAGTATCTGGTGCTGTTCTTATTTCATTGCAGAGAGATCTAAAGGTGTGTTCGATTACCTCAATATCTTCTTGCGATAGAGCAACTTGTTCAGTAGAAATTGTTTTGATAATAATTTCTAGCTCACGTGCTTTGTCTGCGATTTCTGTGAAACCAAATGTGCCCGCGGTACCAATTAAACTATGTATCATAAGGTGAAAGGCATGCGTTGCTTCTTTAGACCATTGTTGCTCTGCAACGATTTGCCACTGGTTCTGCAATGATTCAATTTTTTCAGGCAACTGCTCAATAAAAACCTGTTTTAGTGCAGTCAGTTTTTGTTGTAGTTGTTCTTCAGCTGATGGCATGGTTTATTTTATTTGCTGGTTGATTAATTAAGCGCTTCACAATCATAGTGCTGGTAAACCCAGTTGATTATGTCGGAGGGTGCATCAATCATTGCGTCAGCACCCCAGTCTTGAGGATAGTCTAAATCACTAATATAACCAAATAGTGCGACTAAAGTGGGCATATTGGCATTGATGCCCGCCTCAATATCCCGTTGCGCATCACCAATATAAAGGCTTTCGGTTACGTCACAGCCGATTAGTTCGCAAGCATGTTGCAGTGGTAAGGGATGTGGTTTTCTTTCCTCAAGCGTATCGCCACTGATGATACAGCTACTGCGCTCATCCAGCTCCAGCTCTTTAAGTAATGGATTGGTTAACCAGCCTGGTTTATTTGTGACAACGCCCCATTTAATGCCCGCCTTTTCTAATTTGTTTAGCACCTCGTCCATACCAGGAAAAAGCCGCGTGTGGACGCTCAGGTTATTATGGTAGTAGTGGAGGAGTTGTTGGCGCAAATCATCGAATTCACTTGCGTCTTGATCAATATTAAACCCCTTTTTTATAAGGACTAAGCCACCATGCGATACCCAGGGGCGTATGGTTTCAAAAGGGAG
>JALTKP010000003.1 GCA_027078075.1 Gammaproteobacteria bacterium
TTGTTGGAATTATGATTATTGTTTGGCAATTTGCCAATTATTTTCCCTTAATAAAAAAACGAATTGAGCTTACTAAAGCTGATACTTAAATGTTCCGAATCTTAATGACATGGATGTTGTTAATAATAGTGACACCTAGTTTATCTCAACAACAAAAACTATTTAAAATACTTACACTGGGTGATTCCTACACTATTGGTCAAAGTGTAAATGAAGACAAGCGCTGGCCAGTTCAGTTAGTCCTTGAATTAGAAAAACAACATATCAATGCCCGAGTTGAAATTATCGCTGCAACTGGTTGGACAACAATAGAGCTAGAACAAGCTATTGCGGGGAGTCAGCTCAACAGCCCCTATGATCTAGTGACTTTATTAATAGGCGTAAACGATCAGTTTCGTGGTGGCAGTATTGAAGCCTACACAAAAAACTTTCAGCGTTTATTGCAGGCATCAATAAATTACGCAGGTAATAAGCCAAGCAAAGTTATCGTCATATCAATTCCTGATTACGGCGTAACCCCATTTGCTCATCGTTATAACCCAAAAGAAATCAGCCGCGATCTAGATGCTTTTAATAAAGTGAATAAAACACTGAGTCAAAAAGCCGGTGTGTATTATGTTGATATCACGCCTATATCGAGAGAAGCGAAAAATAATAATTCATTGATAGCATTTGATGGTTTGCACCCTTCCGCAATAATGTATGAGCAGTGGGTAGATAAGTTGTTGCCAGTAGTTAAAAACGTATTGTATAAAGAAGGTTTTTAATTATCGGTATTATTAGTCAAAAGTAGTGGTTAAAGGTGCGTTTAGAGAAAGTAGCTTTTAACGATTAGGTTAATACAACATTAGAAATTAATAATATTAACTATATTCAAAATATATGAATATCAGTTTTATTTATACTTGTTAGCGTTATTTTAGATATAAAAATTCTTGCTTTTAATACCCACATAATTCTTGGTATATTGCACTTTAGGATCAGTGAAGATATTAAGGAGAGTGAAAATGAATAATATTAATCGTTTATTACTGGCACTATCACTTATGTTGCCAGGCGTTAGCATGGCAAATGTTATCGTCAACGGAACATTTGACAATAACACAACCGGCTGGGTTGGAAGTTATATTTCTCAACCAGGTGGTAGTGGTGGTTTCCCGAGCATTGATACAGGACCTTATTTCTATGCTGGCGGTGGATCCTATAACAGTATTAATCAAGTATACAACCTAACTATATCGGATTTAGCAAGTCTATCATCAACAGGTTTGAACTTTGAAATGTCAGCTGATTTGTTTGGCTTCGACTTTCAAGGAGACGAGTCTATTTTTACTGCATCATTTTTTGATGGTACTGATGCAACGGGTAGTTTACTAAGCAGCTTTTCGCTTAGCTCTGCTACTAATGACCCTGGCATATGGGCAACAAGTTTTATTGCTGGTGATTTACCAAACTTTCAATCAACCGCTAATAGTGTCCCTAATTTAACTGGTTCCGTTAGGTTTATGATTGAATCAATACGCCGCCAAGGTACCTCTAATGACGGATATGCTGATAATGTTTCATTTACACTTACAGCACCTGCATCAGTTGTACCCGTACCTGCAGCAGCATGGTTGTTCGGCTCAGCAATGTTAGGTCTGTTCGGGTTCTTAAGACGTAAAGCTAATGTTTAATTCATTTTAAAATATTCATCAATTAGCCCCGTCTGAGTACGGGGTTTTTTGTTTGTGGAGATCATGAATAACAGGCTACTTCCACATAAATTATGCTCTCATACACGTCACTTTACGAAGCGAGTAATTTTTTACGTTCTGAGTTCATCCAACTTTCAGCCTCTTTATTGATCTCAGATGCCTTTCGTCCATCGGATTGAATCACAGGCCCTATAACAATCTTAATTGTACCGGGATGTTTAATAAATCCACGTTTAGGCCAAAAGTCTCCGGCATTGTGAGTAACAGGAATGACGGGTTTGCCTGTTTTGGCGGCTAACATAGCGCCACCAATACCAAAAGGTTTGGTTTCTGTCGATTGAAGGCGGGTACCTTCAGGAAAAGTGATGACCCAGCGACCTTTGTTAAGACGTTGTTTCCCTTGTGTAATAACTTGATTTAGTGCTTTTCGACCGG
>JALTKP010000004.1:0-914 GCA_027078075.1 Gammaproteobacteria bacterium
CTTTTTACATGTCGATCAGGCCTGCTGATTTTAGTACCGTTATTCGTAATTTAAGTGGTGTTGATTTATTAAATGAAGACCATGGCTGGCGACGGGTGATTGTTGAAAAACCGTTCGGCTATGATCTGGAAAGTGCCACCATGCTACAAAAAAGCATGGAGAAATATCTTAAAGAAGACCAGATATATCGTATCGATCATTATCTTGGTAAAGGTACGGTGCAAAATGTATTGGTATTTCGCTTTGCCAACCTGCTAATGGAACCGCTCTGGAATCGAAATCATATTGAGCATGTACAAATCACTCACTCAGAAGCATTGGGTGTAGGGGGGCGTGCTGATTATTATGATGGTGCGGGTGCACTGCGTGACATGATTCAAAGTCATTTATTACAATTAATGACGATGGTCGCAATGGAACCACCCGTTTCAATGGAGCCCGAAGCGATTCGTGATGAAAAAGTAAAAGTTCTTAAATCAATTCGACCTATTCCACAAAATGCAGTTCACGCACATGCATTCCGTGCTCAATATACCAGCGGAATGATTGATGGCGAGAAAGTAAATGGTTATTTAGAAGAAGATAAAGTACCGAATGACAGTGTCACTGAAACTTACGCAGCTGTTAAACTTTATGTTGATAACTGGCGTTGGGCTGGCGTGCCGTTTTATTTGCGCACAGGTAAACGGCTTGAAAAAGGTCAGTCTGCGGTGAGTATCAAATTTAAACAACCACCACAACAATTATTCAGAAATACTCAAATCGAAGTAATGCATGCCAACTGGGTGTTGTTGGGTATTCAGCCAACGGAATGTTTACGCATGGAGTTATCGGTTAAAGAACCGGGTCTTGAAATGAAAACCCGTGTTACCAGCCTTGATGCCAGTTTCCGTAATGAAGATGAAGCGGCTACG
>JALTKP010000004.1:924-2131 GCA_027078075.1 Gammaproteobacteria bacterium
TTTGTTATTGGATGTTATCGAAGGTGATAGTACTTTATTCTTGCGTTATGACGAGGTGGAGTGGGCATGGCGTACTGTTGATCCAATTCTAAAGGTTTGGTCAACTGAACGAGAATATATTAATACTTATAAGGCTGGCACATGGGGGCCAACCGAATCAAGACGTTTATTTGATAGTGAAAAACATTACTGGCGTCATACTTTAGGGCCAGAAAAAGACGGTAAAGAATAGGTATCATGACATTTCCGGATTATAAAATATTTAGTGATGGCGATGCGGTAGCTAAGGATGCATGTCAACGCATTATAGAAGCTGCAGAACAGGCCATTGCTCAACGAGGTGCATTTAAAATTGTATTGGCGGGTGGCACTACCCCCGAGGCAACATATCGGGAGCTTGCTCAGCAAGAATCTGATTGGTCAAAATGGCACATCTATATTGGCGATGAACGTTGTTTGCCGGCTGATGATGCAGAACGTAATAGTGTTATGGCGGCACGTTCCTTAACTGACCATGTTGCAATACCAGAAAATCAGATTTATCTGATTCATGCAGAGAAAGGGGCAGAACTTGCGGCGATGGCTTATGCCAAAATTGTTGAGTCAGCTTTACCTTTTGACATGGTATTGCTAGGCATGGGTGAAGATGGACATACCGCCAGTTTGTTTCCCGATCATGAGCATGATGCAGCAGAATTAACGCATGCAGTACATAATGCACCTAAACCACCCTCTGACCGTATTAGCCTCAGTGCTTCAGCATTATCCAATACGGCGGAGTTATTAATGCTGATAACGGGTGCAGGTAAAAAAGAGCCATTAGCACATTGGCGAGCGGGTGAAATGTTACCTATTGCGACAATTAATGCGAAGAATAGCTTAATTTTAATGGATGAAGCCGCCTGGCCTGAGTTTTAAAATGATGATGACGTGATCTGTGTCACCGTTTCTTTGACTTGATACAGAGACAATAGTCCGCTTTAAAGTGACCTGGAAGGAACAAGAGATGACTGATGTGAGTACTATTTTTGATTCAATGCATAAAGCGATGCAGAAGAATCCGATATTCGGTGATTTACTTAGTCAGGAAGATCGTGAGTATTTACTGAATGGCGGTACCGTACGTGTGGCGCAAAAAGGTGAAGTACTATGCAAACAATATCAACGCGATAATAGTGTTTTTGTTTTGTTGAACGGTGCTGTTGAA
>JALTKP010000005.1 GCA_027078075.1 Gammaproteobacteria bacterium
TGGCCTTTGCAGTATCTAATTATTGGTGGTTATGTCGGTGTCGTAATCATGACTATTTTTGCTCCGAAAGAAATTATTGGTATTGCTTATGATTCTGGAGGGGTTACTACTTCAACAGTGACAGTACCGTTAGTGACAGCACTGGGTGTTGGTTTAGCATCAAGTATTCGTGGACGAAACCCCATGATTGATGGTTTTGGTTTAATTGCACTCGCATCACTAACGCCAATGATTTTTGTAATGGTGTACGGCATGGTGGTGCATTAATGGAATTACTGCTACACATTTTTCATACATTGACTCAGACCCTATTTGATCTGATACCGATTATTGCCATTATTTTCTTTTTTCAAATTGTTGTATTAAGACAAAAAATATCTAATTTAAAGAATATTTTGCTTGGGTTGTTATATGTGCTGCTTGGTTTAGGTCTTTTTTTGGTCGGTCTGGAAGAAGCGTTATTCCCACTCGGTAATTTGATGGCAACACAATTAACTGATCCAGCTTTTATTTATGCTGGGCTAGAATCAGTGAGCCAGAATTTACACTGGGGAGATTATCTCTGGGTTTATTTATTTGCAGCGGCTATCGGTTTTTCAACCACGATCGCCGAACCTTCATTGATGGCGGTGGCAATAAAAGCAAATACAGTTTCAGCTGGTGCGATAGGGGTATGGGGTTTACGTATTGCCGTTGCAATTGGTGTGGCTATAGGTATCTCTTTAGGAACATTCCGTATTGTTACCGGTACACCTTTGCATTATTACATTATTGCTGGTTACGTCGTAGTTCTTATCCAAACAGTTTTTGCACCTAAGATGATTATCCCACTTGCATATGATTCGGGAGGTGTGACAACCTCAACGGTTACGGTTCCTCTGGTCGCGGCATTAGGTTTGGGATTAGCCGGTACGGTTCCAGGTCGAAGTGTCATTATTGATGGTTTTGGGTTAATTGCTTTTGCGAGTTTATTTCCAATGATAACAGTGATGGCATATGCGCAATTAAGTGAATGGCGTTATAAGCGCAATATGAAAAAATTAAATACAGAAGAAAGTGAATCTAACAGTACTACTTAAAATAGGAGGGTGGGGTTATGCATTTTAAATTATTGATTGCCCTGGTTGAAGATCAGAAAACGGATAAGGTCTTGGATGCTGCGCGTGAAGCGGGTGCAACCGGCGCTACTGTCATTAGTCAGGCAAGAGGCGAAGGCATCAAGAAAGCCAAGACCTTTTTGGGACTGAATTTAGAAACCCAACGCGATATGTTGTTGTTCTTGGTTGAGGAACATATGAGTAGACAAATACTCGAAAAGATTTCAGAGATTGGGGAATTTGATCAATGCCCTGGAACAGGCATTGCATTTCAGATTGATGTGGAGGATGCGGTTGGTGTAGCACATCAAATACGAGAATTGACAGAAGTTGTGGAGGAAAAATTATGAGTGAGAAAACAATAGTACGTGTAAGCGAAGTGATGAAAGCTAAATTTGACCTCGTTGATGGAATCACTACAGTGAGCGAAGCGCTTGAAAAAATGAAGCACATCGAAAACAAATCATTAATAGTCGATAAGCGACATGCTGATGATGAATACGGTGTGGTGTTATTAGCAGATATTGCGCGTTATGTTTTAGCGAAAGATCGGGCTCCAGAGCGGGTAAATATATATGAGATAATGTCTAAGCCAGTTATCACCGTGCATACAAAAATGGATATTCGTTATTGTGCTAGATTATTTGATCAGTTTGGATTATCACGTGCGCCAGTCGTTGATGAGGGTAAGTTAGTTGGTATGGTTAGTTATACTGATATGGTATTAAAGGGTATGGCCGGGCGTACAGATTAGCTAGTAGGCATTGCTAGACGTAAGCCAGAAAAGATATGGCGTTTATCTGGATTATAAAAGTTACGGAAACTACTGCGACGAATACTTGGCTGAGTATATTTACTGCCACCACGTAGACTAAAGTGATTATTATCAAACCAGGGTTTCGAATAATTTTCGTATGGAAATGCCTTGAATCCGGGGTAGGGATGAAAAAGATTTTCACACCACTCCCAAACTTCGCCAGTTCGGTTTAACCTTCCTGATTTATCTGCCACTTCCCACTCATATTCGTGTGGTAAGCGAATATTCTTATGTTGGATTGAGTTTTCTTGTAACCATTTAATAAAAGCATTTGCCTCAAAGTAACTTATACCAGATACAGCCGCTACCGGATTTAGTGGATTTGCACCTAGTGACGTAACCTCGTAGAAATTAGCATGGTTATCATTTACCCAAGACTCAGGTTGGGTTATTTTATTTTCTTTACACCATTCCCAACCATCTTGACCCCAGTATTTATTTTGTTGATAACCATGTGCTTCAATAAAAGCCAACCAATCAGCATTGCTGACAGGTGAATCGGAAAGTAAAAAATCACTGAGTTCAATTTGTTGTGGCGGTAGCTCATTGTCGAAGGCATCAGGCTCTAACGGGCTACCAACATCAAACTTACCACCAGAGTAGTATTTAAAATCATAGTTGATTTCTTCTGATGCAGATAATGTATTTTTACTTGGTGAGCTCGGCTTGAGTTGTAATTGACGTTGAGTTAGCACCATTGCCATGGTTTCTATGTGTTGGCTATGATGTTGAATAATGAATTTTAAAAGATAATCTTTGGCGTTGAGTTCATGAGTTATATATGCGGAAGATGGTTGTTCAAAAATAGCTAAGTTTTCATTTGAAATTTTTTCGCACCATTGCAAATGTTCTTTAATAGGTGGTAGTGCAGGGCCTCGTTTAGGTTTAAGTATATTTTCAGGAATGTATAGCCAATCTAACTCTGACGTGATGGATGGATCATTAAAAATAATTTCTCTTAGCCAGTATGTTTCTATGAAAACACAATGGCCGACATGCCAACCAAGGGGGCTAAGATCTTGGTGGTATTGAGTCCGATAATCATTGTCACTAAGCTGCCTTGCCATGCTGCGCATGGTGGTATGAATTTGTTGAAGCTGCTTTGGTAAAGTTTTGTTCATCTATAATGGCACCAACTCAGGCGGATCATCGTTAGATAGGATTACGATATGATGATCAGGAACTGGTTGCCAAAGCCCCATTGAGGTTAGAGGTTCAGAGGCAATCAGTTGTGCATCTGGAAATAAATCATCATCAGTTGTGTAATAAAGAGAAGGGCTATCATGATTTATCCCATGTCTGATTGCATACAGGAGTTCACCATCACTAATTGTGAAATTGAGCAGCGCTTTAGTATCATTACCTAACCAACTGGCGAGCAATTTTTGCATCTGACTACAGGCGTCTTCAATTGATAGTTCTTTGTCGTTATTCAGGATTTCTCGTAGCAGTGCAAATAAATACTCAGAGTCCGTTGTACCTTGTATCGCAGCACGAATATCATTACTGAGGTAGTTAGAGATTTCCCTGCGCACTTGGGAATTAAAATTTTCGATATAACCATTGTGCATAAAAAGTAGTTCATCATCATAAAAAGGCTGGGTGTTTTCATGATTGACGGATGAGCCTTCAGTTGCGCTACGAATAAATCCTAACCATAGCGATGACTCAAGACCACGCCCCAGATTTTGTAAGTTTGGATCAGACCATATCGGCATGGGGCTGCGATAATTGCAGGGTTGTTGTTCACTGTTGTACCAGCCAAACCCATATCCATCTGCATTGACCTTGGCATAGACGAGTTCTTGAGGTGCATAAGATTGAACCACTAGACTATGAGATGGTCTAGTAAGAAACTGATCGAGGCGGATAGTTTGCCCAAGGTAGGCTGCTATGCGACACATTATATATCCTCAGATTGTTGGGTTCGACAGCATTTACAGCAGATGTTAGCCTATCGTGTCAGTATAACCAATAATTATAGGCATCGTCGATTACTGTTATTTTGTATATGGAATTAAATTGCAGGAGCTAAGCATGGCATTGACACTTGAAAAAGAACAACAACGAATTAACTGTCAAAAGGTATCACCAACATGGGGTATTCCATCCTTACTTGATGATGTGCGAGATGGTCTATTACAGTCACCACGTAAACTGCCCGCGAAGTACTTTTATGATGATCATGGCTCGCAGTTATTTGATAAAATTTGTGATACACAGGAATATTACCCAACTCGTACGGAAGATGCGCTGTTAGAAACAGCAGCAAGCGATATTATTGAATTATGCAAACCAAAACATGTTGTGGAGCTAGGCAGTGGAACTTCACGTAAAACGCGTCGTTTGCTAACGGCATGTGAAAAACATGATTGTCAGGTTAAATATTGGCCGTTTGATGTTTGTGAAGAAATTGTTCGCGAAGCATCAGAAAACTTGGTCGATGAGTATCAGTGGCTAGATATAAATGGTTTAGTCGGTGACTATAATGCAGGCTTAGAACACTTACCCCATTTAGAAGGTAATAGCCTATATGTTTTTTTAGGTGGAACAATTGGTAACTTTGAGCACGAAGCAGGTGTTAGCTTTCTATCTGATTTACGCAAGACCATGTCGAGTGATGATATGTTGCTAATGGGGGCAGACAGGGTTAAAGATGAGGATGTCTTAAATGCAGCATACAATGATAAAGAAGGCGTTACTGCGGCATTTAATTTGAATTTGCTCAATGTGCTGAACCGAGAAATTGAAGCTGATTTTGATTCAGAAAAATTTAAACATCATGCTTTTTTCAATCAAGATGAATCTCAAATAGAAATGCACTTGATTGCAACAGAACCACAAACGGTGAAGCTATCCGCGCTGGAAGAAGAAATTAATTTCGAGAAAGGTGATAGCATATTGACTGAAATTAGCCGCAAATTTACTTTCAGTACATTACGGAGCATGTTGGAAGAAGCTGGTTTTCGTTTAGATGAGCACTTTTCTCCAGATAATAATTACTTTTCTTTAGTGTTGGCTTCACCTGTATAGGCAATAAATAGTTAATGATGGAAATAAAACAAGGAATATTAAAAGAAGCACGACAACTCGCTTCGCCTAATTGTGATGAACGTCCAGATAATATCTCTTTATTAATTGTACATGGTATAAGTTTGCCGCCTGGTGAATTTGGTGGGCCATGGATAGATGCTTTGTTTACCAACACACTCCAGCCCGATGGACATGAATATTTCAAGCAGATTAGTCATCTGAAAGTATCCAGCCACCTTTTGATAAGACGAGATGGTGAGTTAGTGCAATATGTTCCTTTCTCGCAACGTGCATGGCATGCGGGTGAATCTAGTTTTGAAGGCCAACCTTGTTGTAATGATTTTTCGATTGGCATTGAGCTGGAAGGTACAGATGATCAGGAATATACCAGTGCACAATACCAACAGTTAGCCGCAGTGATATCTCAGATCCAGAAAGAATATCCTGCTATTACCACCGAAAGAATTGTAGGACATAGTGATGTTGCTCCCGGACGAAAAACCGATCCGGGCAGGGCATTTGACTGGCAAAAGCTACATAAACTGCTATCAGCATAAATTTGGTGGATTATCACTGCGTTTGTAGGGATAATAATGGGATAGCAAATCTACTGCAGAGTGAATAGTTCATATGAGTTTGATAGCAATATTAATTAGCTTGGTGCTTGAGCGTTCATTTAGCCATCTGCGAGACTACCGTCAATTCGACTGGTTTGATAAATACACCGATAAAATAAAAAAATGGTCAGATGAGCATAGTTGGCAAGGGCCAATTGTTGTTTTATTGATTCTCTTGGCGCCGATGCTAGTCGTTATACTGATCAATAGTTTGTTAGAGGGTGTTTTCCTTGGGCTATTTTCGCTGATTTTTAGTACTGCTGTGTTATTCCTTTGCCTCGGTCCTCAGGATATTGAAAATCAAGTAGAGCGCTTTCTCAATGCTTGGGATAACGAAGATGAAGACCAAGCCAAACAATCAGCAAAAGATATTCTGGGTGAGAAGCCACCAGAAGCATTAAGTGAATTACAACAAAGTTTAGTAGAACGAGTATTAATAGTTGGTAGTGAGCAAATACTATCTCCTATTATATGGTTTACGGTATTTGCTATTTTAGATTCAGGACCACTCGGTGTTGTGCTTTACCGTATTTCTTGTCATTTACAAAACCGTTTTGGGCAGCAATCAGATGCCTTCGCTAAAGCGGTGAACCGTCTTTATGCTATTTTAGGTTGGGTGCCTGCACATTTAGTCGCTTTGCTATTTGCTATGGCAGGCAGTTTAGTTGATGTTATTCAACACTGGCATGAGCGTCGTTCAGAGTGGCAAGATGATTGGCAAAAGGCGGCATCTGCAGCAGTTATTGCTGGTGGTTTAGGTGCTCTGCAAATGCCGGCTACCGTTACAGAAGATGATGTCAGCAGTGAAGACATCCCTCAACATGTTCGCGCAGTGATGGGTTTAGTGCTACGCAGTATTGTCATTCTTGTCGTTATTATCGCGGTTATTACGCTGACACTTTTCGGTAGTTAAATATTATTTAGTTTCTTCACTGATCTGCTTTAAGGCGGGCAAATCAACCCCCGCTTTATCAGCAAGTTTCAGCGCGCGAGCTAAACGAGTTGGTGCGCTGCGCCCCATACAGCCATGATCAGGATCACCATCAAAGGCTTCAAGCATACCAGTAATTAATTTTTCTTCATCAACGCTATCAACATTTGTTAACCAAGCCTGAAGTTTCATAACATCAATTGCTACATCACGAGCAAGTTGTTGGTGGTTTTTCCAGAGCTCGCTTACTGTACCACCTGTTTTAAGCCCAGCAATATTGGTAGTGAGAATATAAACATTCTTTCTGACTAACTCATAACAAAGTTCATCTGCATCCGCTGGAATAGTAGTCGGAATATCAATGGCACCGAGAGCTGCGGCAACTAATTCCGCTTTAGGTCCAAACACAGGTGAAGGAATGAGTACTTTGTAGTCCATGCCTTTCTTTTTCTCAAACCAGACCGAAATGACGGTTGGATTGCTAAGATCATGAGCATGCCAATCACGTGGCAATAATTCATTTTGCAATAAGCATAAGCGGTCTTGCCAAAGCGTAGGTATTGTATCGAGCACTGGATGTAAATCAGCTTCGCCGACAGCAACTAGCACTAATGCAGGGGTGGGTAATTCGGCTGCAAAAGTGTCAATCGACATATCTCGGGTAAGAGGATAAACAGGATGTCCTAAACGTAGAAAACCGCGAGCAAAAACACCTGCCATTTCACCCATACCAATAATAACAACAGGATCTTTCATATCACTCACCTAAGTCAAAAAATATTGTTAGGCAGTATATCAAAGGGAGTGTAAATATCTAATTAGGTAGATTCTGGAATTAAATCAGCAAATACAAAGTTGTCGCGTTCAACAACCTCGCCTGTGGTTACAGAAATAGGATGATTAAACATAGGCCCATTATGGACACAGCTATGAAATTCACCATTCTCACCACAGGGATCAATGCTATCAGGGAGGTCATTGATAAAATCGAGGTTAAAATATCGACCTGCAAAACGGGATGATATTTTTTTAGGATCAATACAGGTAATAGTTGCTTCTAAACCACCTTCAATCATGGCTTCAGCGAGTTCGCGTGTCGGTTTTAACCAAAGCGGAAAAACCGGCGTAATACCAGTACCCTCGAGCTGCTTGATTCGGTATTGGCGAATATCATCTAAATACAAATCGCCAAATGCCATGTATTCAATCTTGTTTTTTTGCATGACAGTAATGAACTTTTGCATCACTGTTTCGTATTCTTTGTTAGTACAAGGCGATGGGATGTTAAGTGTATGTAATGGTAAACCAGTAGCATCAGCTTGTTGTTGAAGGATCTGCTCACGCACACCATGCATAGCGACACGCTGATATTTTTGATTGACGGTGGTGACTAAACCAACAACTTCATAATCAGGATCTTGCTGTAATTGGTATAAAGTCCAGGCACTATCTTTACCGCTACTCCAACTTAAAATAATTTGTTTCGACATTATTCGCTATGCCTACCTGGTTGCCACAGTACTTCACTGCCATTTTCATGACGAGCTAGTACCCGAGCAATAACAAATAACAAATCTGATAGTCGGTTCAAATAACTGATGACATGCGGTGAAAGAGCTTCTTCACGATTTAAACTAACGGCACGTCGTTCGGCACGACGGCATACGGTTCGGGCTAGGTGGCAGGCTGAAGTGGCATGACCACCGGCAGGAAGGATGAATTCTTTGAGCATAGGCAGTTCAGCATTTAAATCATCAAGGGTTTCTTCTAGCCGTGTTACGTATTCAATATCAATTTTGCTGTAGCTGGGAACACAGAGCTCACTACCTAGATCAAATAAATCATGTTGCACACCATCAAGACAGGTTTTAATTTCATCAGGCAAAGGGTACGCGAGAATCATGCCGATAATGCTATTAAGCTCATCAGTTGTGCCATAGGTTTCAACGCGCAGGCTATCTTTGGCAACACGTGAACCATCACCGAGCCCTGTATCACCCTTATCGCCTGTGCGAGTATAAATTTTTGATAAACGGTGCCCCATACGGTGCTCCTGAAACAATAGTTATTTAGAGTAAACGATACTCGACAGGCAAAATAAGATCCAGCGTTCTACCATCA
>JALTKP010000006.1 GCA_027078075.1 Gammaproteobacteria bacterium
AAGAGTACCTGAAAGAAGGATTACACCTTATTTCAAAAATAGAGTTTTATGACCAATTAGTTAAATATAATGCTGGTCTTAAGGCCAGCATCGAAGTGTTGGAACTTGATAATATTGAGGGTCTTTTAGTTCTGACTTACGTTGATTCAGGAACTTTTTCAAAAAGAACAGCGGAAGGGAGGGCAAACAGGAAAAAAGTAGAAAAGTTTTTTGATAAGTATAAGCTGACAATGAATAAAAACCGATACAATATTGACGCAATGTTTTCTAAGATAGAGAGAATTGGTATCAAAATCACTAAGCGAGCTTGTGATTTAGGTGATGCACTTGGCTGTAATTTTCTTGCATTTAGTTACGAGCAAGGGAAAGGCGTTAAAAAAAATATAATTCGTGCTCGTCAACTGTTTCGGAAGGCATGTAAAGCTGGCTCAAAAGTGGCTTGTAAGAAACAGTAAACAACAGGTTCCTAAACAACAAACAACAGGTTCCAGAGACCTATTATTTCTATCTTAATCTTTAGAGTGCATGAATCCCCATGAATGGACGTGATCTCATAACAAGAAAATTCAAACAATTGCTGGTTGCGACAGTGTTCGCAGTCAGTATTGTGCTTGTTGGACTATATGTTGAGTCAATAGTAATGATGATTACAGGGGTTGGTCTTATCTGGGCATTAAGCCGTTACGGATATAAAACCATGCGTTGTCCATATTGCGATACGTCACTATACAAACATGTTTTTAAGGAGGCAGCCATATGGGCTAGCTGGGTTTCATGGTCAAAAATCCAGAAAAAAGAATGCCCATCATGCAAAACCAGTTTTAATAAATCTGTTTGATTGAAATAATAGGTACCAGAGACTGAAGTATCCACACATAATTGTTTTTGATCACAATTATGTGGGGATACTTCAGTACTAGAGAGCTATTATAATGTGTGAATGATATAGTAAACGGAACAATAAAAACAAAAAAAGGATTGATTATGAATAAGGATAAGAGTCTCTGGATTGCCGGTTTTTGGCGAAGAATAGGTGCATTTATTATAGATGGATTTATTTTAGGCTTGATTGGTTATTTATTGGGCCTGGTATTGGAAGACTATTTTGTTCAAATAGGTGGCTGGGGGCGATTGGTAGGCTTTAGTATTTCGCTGATCTATTTTGGTGTTTTAAACAGTACTATCAATAATGGACAAACGATTGGTAAAGCACTGCTTAAGATAAATGTTGTCGATTCAAATAATCAATTTATTAGTCTTTCAAGATCATTGCTTCGCTATAGTATCCTGGGTATTCCTTTCTATCTGAACAATGCAAGAATTACAGATGAGTTATTGCTGTCACCTTTCATTTATCCGCTGGCATTTATTTTATTTGGTGGCCTATTTGCGACATCTTATTTATATCTATTTAATCGTCGTACCAGGCAATCATTACACGATTTGATTGTTGGGACGTTTGTTACTAATAAGGCATCAAGTGATACATGTGTTGAACCAGTATGGAAAGTTCATTATGGGGTTGTTGGGATTCTATTTGTTGCTGTCACTATTGCGCCCTATTTTACGTTAAAGTTGGCTCAAAGTGCGCCATTTACAGATATGTTGAAAGTTAGGAAAATGATCATAGATAAACAGGATGTTATTTATGCAAACATAGAAGAGAGCTTAAGTCTTTCGACAAAAAATGGTGAAGAATCGAGAAAGTCCAGTTATATCAGTGTGCAGGCATTTCTTGCGATGGATGATATAGGGAATGCGTCATTTGCCAGGGAATTAGGCGAGATGGTTATTAATAATTATTCAACAGCGGCAGCAAAAGATACGATTCTGGTTAGCCTTACGTATGGGTACGATGTTGGTATTTGGTCTAGTTGGAAAAATTACACCTATAATTTTAAGCCTAATGAGTTGAATGAAAAGTGATAGGTACCTGAGATCTATTATTTTTCATTATGAAAAAGAAATCAGTATTGCAAAGAAGTTGGTTTTTAAGATAAAAGCGAGACAATGCTTTCAATCAGTTTTTTACCCGGAACCGGTTTTTCTAAAACGAGGTCATAAGATTTATGCATGCTCTCAGTAATACCTTCTTTCTCATGGTAGCCACTTA
>JALTKP010000007.1 GCA_027078075.1 Gammaproteobacteria bacterium
GACTCTGTCAACTTGAACGGTTACGCAGTGCTGGTATCCCTGAACACCAGATAGAAACAGTAATAGAAATAGCGCGTCATATTCGAGATGAAGCATCTGATAAAGTTGACTTTGCATTTGATGCAGAGTCGTCAAGTTGTGCTTGTACGCCAACTCAAAGCGGTCAAAGCTGTTGTTAATCGATAACATATATTTTATATGGAGAGTATTATGAAAAACATTAAAGTACTGGGTTCTGGTTGCGCAAATTGCAAGGCAACATTAAAGCTTATTGATGAAGCAGCAAAAGAGTCGGGCACTGATATTGTGCTTGAAAAAGTTGAAGATATTGCCGAGATCATGTCTTATGGTGTTATGAGTACTCCGGGTGTTGTCATTGATGGAAACGTCGTGCATGCTGGCGGGGTTCCTGATCGAAAAACAGTAGCGAGCTGGTTGTAATAATTCATATTACCAGGACAAGGAGTAAGATGATGAAAAATTTGTTTATTATTATCTTTCTATTAAATTCAGTTGGTGTCGCTGTTGCTGGTGACAAACAACTGGAGTCATATATTTCAAGCTTTGATTACGCCGCCAGAAAAGAGATGAAGATCGACAGCAAAGGGCTAATAAAACTTCTTAAAGAAGGCAAGGCTCAATTGATTGATATTCGTTTTAAAGAAGAATATGCGAGTTGGAGGGTAGGCCCCTCTATTAACATACCGCTTAATGAGTTACCTAAGCGGTTAAATGAGCTAGATACCAATAAAGTTATTGTTACCGCATGCCCTCATAAAGATAGAGCAACAATTGCAATGGTCTATTTAAGATCAAAAGGAATTAAAGCTAAATATTTAACCGATGGTTTAATCGGTATGGCTGAAAACCTTCGCGGCGATAATGCAAAAGAATTTATTAAGGCAATTAAATAACCACTCAAACTTTAGTCATCACAACGACAAGTATCCCAGCTACTTGCATCAGCAACGACCCAATCCAGTTTCCACTCATCAGGAATTGTATTTTCATCTAGCAAACAACTGTCATCAATCCAGTGGTAGATTTGTTGATAAGTTTTAACCGTTGCTTGATCAATGCGTCTATGAATATGGTGTGCTGTGATCTCATCAGGCGATGTCATTCCCATGCTGGTGATCATTTCCATTAAACTGTGAATGCTGGTTTTATGATAGTTTGCCACGCGTTCTGCTTTGTTCTTAACGTTAAGTTGTTTATAGCGTGCAGGATCTTGTGTGGCAACACCAGTAGGGCAGGTGTTAGCATTACATTGCCGAGATTGAATACAGCCTAGTGCGAACATCATTCCCCTTGCTGAGTTCACTACATCTGCCCCCAATGCCATAACTCTTAACATGTGAAATGCAGAGAACACTTTTCCTGACGCAATAATAGTTATTTTGTCTCTGACCCCAATACCGGTTAATGCGTTATGCACAAATACTAGCGCATCACGTAAAGGGGTGCCGACAGAATTTGTGAGTTCTATGGGCGCTGCACCGGTACCGCCTTCGCCACCATCTACAGTAATAAAATCAGGAAAAATACCCGTTTGAAGCATTGCCTTACATATCGATAGAAATTCACTCTTATAGCCAATACATAATTTAAAGCCGATCGGTTTACCACCAGATAGTTCGCGGAGTTGTTTTATAAAGTCCAATAATCCAATTGGATTGGAAAAAGCAGAATGAGCAGGAGGAGAGATAACATCATAGCCCATGGCAACATGACGTATTTCAGCAATTTCTTCTGTTAATTTTGATGCAGGTAAAATGCCACCATGCCCAGGTTTAGCACCTTGTGATAATTTTATTTCTATCATCTTCACCTGTGGTGATGTAGCTTTAATTTTAAATAGTTCCGAATCAAAGGTACCTTTCTCTGTACGACATGCAAAGTAACCTGTGCCTATTTGCCAAACCAGATCACCACCACCTTTAATATGATAAGGGCTAATTCCGCCTTCGCCGGTGTTGTGATAAAAGCCTCCTAATTTTGCGCCCGTATTTAGTGCCTCGATGGCATTCTTACTTAATGCGCCATAGCTCATGGCTGAAATATTTAAATATGATGCACTATAAGGTTGCGTACATTGTTCGCCACCAATACTTATTCGTGGCATCTCAAGCGGTAAGGTTTTAGGGGAGAGCGATTGGTTAGTCCATTCATAACCTTGTCTGTATACATCAAACACGGTGCCAAAAGGACGTGTGTCGCGAACGCCTTTAGCGCGTTGGTACACCATAGAACGAAATTCACGGTTTACAGGGATGCCGTCAATATCAGATTCAACAAAGTATTGTTGGATTTCAGGGCGTATTGATTCAAAGAAGTAACGTAGGCGGCCAATAACGGGGTAAATACGCGGTATGGTGCTGCGAGTTTGCAGTATGTCGTAAATGCCGAGGGCAATTAGTGGCAAGGCAATAACTAACAACCACCATGCGTGAATAAAATATTGTGATAGTAAGACAATGATAAGAATAGATACAACTGACAGTGCAAAAAAGAGTTTACGGACCATTTTTTATCTTCTTATTTTGTTTTTGATGAATTAACCACTCAACTATATATCTAGACCACTGTTAACACATATAAATTCGATTTCTATTGAAATTAACATTAATACGTCTCTGGTACCTATTACCCGCTGGTACCTATTATTTAGGAAATACGTCTCTGGTACCTATTATTCCTATTATTCGTACCTATTATTTCCTATTATTTATAGGTCTCTGGTACCTATTATGTTTGCCTATTATGGAAATACGTCTCTGGTACCTATTATGCTCCAATTCCACAAAAATCTTGACCTAGACCTCACTCTAACCTGTATAGTTGGACAACAAAAATAATAATAAACTTCAATTAGTTATGAGTATTTTTGTGTTTTTTTGCAAATAGTTTTAAATATCGCTTGACCTAGAGTTGGCTCCAGATAATAAGCTGTATCCAACATCAAAGAACGAGGTTATGAAATGGTTAAGCAATTCAAACAAACTATCGCTATCGCTCTAGGCAGCTTTATCGCGCTGACAGCACAAACAGCGATGGCTCACGATCCAATTTTTGGTATTGGTCCACATGTGTTGTTTAAGGATGGTGTAGAAGTTGCGCTTGAACTGGAATCAGAAAAAGCGGGCAGAGACGATGAACAGGGGATCGGGATAGAAATGACTTATGGTATTACTGGTGACTGGGCTGCCGGTGTCACTTTGCCATATGAGTTTAAAGATGATGGAACCGACAATAGTGATGGTATTGGTGATCTTGCTCTTTTTACAAAATACCGTTTCTGGCGAGAAGACTCACTTGGCTTACAAGAATCAGCGGCTGTGTTTTTAAAAGTAATTACGGACACTGCTAGTAACAGTAAGACACCATCTATTGGCAAAGGTACCACAGATACAATCGTAGGACTTACTTATGGCTATGAAGGTCGCAAGTGGTATAGGTGGGCAAGTGCGCGTTACCGCTTTAATGGAAAAAATAATGCCGGAATAGAGCGGGGCGATAAAATTCTTATTGATTTTGTTGGTGGTATTCGTCCTAACTTAACAGGATATTTAGAAACAGACATTGTTTACTTGTTAGAGTTAAATGGTGAATTTGGTAAACGAGCCCGTTTAAATGGCTCTGAGCTTGCCAACACCGGTGGCACTGAATGGTTCATTTCACCAGGTATATTCTGGACACAACGCAACTTTGCGATTAAAGCCGGTGTCCAAATTCCCGTCTACAGTAATTTAAATGGTAATCAGGATGAAAGTGATTACCGTGCAAAAATGTCATTTGAATGGCATTACTAATAAATATTTAATACAGCAAGGAGAAATATAATGAAGATTAAAGATAAAGTGTTTTCAGGAATGATTTTAAGTTTGTTATTAATGCAATCAGCTTGGGCGGCAGGTACACATTATGAAATGCGTGTTGATGGTTTAGCCTGTCCTTTCTGTGCCTTTGGTATTGAAAAGAAATTAAAAGCCATTGATGGTACCAGCGATATTAAAGTTGATCTTGATAAAGGGTTAGTTAGTGTCAACATGGCTGATGGAAAATCATTGTCAGAAGAACAAATGAAAAAATTATATAACGATTCTGGTTTCACATTCCGTAGTATGAAAAAATCACCTAACTAAGGTTTATTATGATGAGCAACAGCAATATAGCAATAAAAGAAAAAAGCGTAACTGTCTTTACACTGTTTACCACAACAGGCACGTTAATTTGCTGTGCACTGCCTATCATGTTAGTTACGCTAGGACTTGGCACTGCAGTCGTCTCTATGACCAGTGCCTTTCCTTTTCTTATTACATTGAGCCAACACAAAATTTGGGTATTTGCATTTTCTGGGTTGATGCTTGCAGTGTCAGGCTGGCTAATGTATCGCCCAGGTCGTAGTTGTCCAACTGACGCACAGTTAGGCGCAGCATGTAGTAGTGCACATAAATGGAATAAACGTATCTACTGGGCATCAGTAGTGATATGGGGCATAGGTTTCTTCGCTGCATTTCTTGCTTTACCCATACGTATGTGGCTGGGTATATAAATAATGATACGTTCACGTATTAATTTCATAACCGGCTCAACGATATCTATACTATTGATGTCGACAATGGCTCAATCTGCACCTATTACATTTAATACAGCCTTACCGGTTGCATCTAAGGAATATTTATTTCGTGAACAACTTATTGTTGCACAATCAGGTCGCGATCCAGCAACAACCGATCGAGATAGAACTGAAGTAACTTCTGTCTCAGTACTTGGTTATGGTGTTACAGGTAAGTTAGCTGTATTCAGTGTAGTACCTTATAGAAATATCGATTTTGATTTGACGCTCGGCAATCAACGTATAAACAGGAATAATACAGGCTTTGGTGATGCGACATTATTTGGACGTTACACGTTATATCAGAAAGATGGATTAGGTAGTAACTTTAGAGTTGCTCCTTTCTTAGGCATTAAACTTCCCACTGGTGATGATGATTTCCGTGATAGCCGAGGCATAACACCGCCACCAGCAAGAATAGCAACAGGTTCTACAGACTTGTTTGCGGGTGTTGTTGCTACTTGGCAGAAATTATCGTATCAGATTGATGCACAATTGAGTTACCGGAAAAATAATGAAGGCAATGGATTTGAAGCCGGTAATGTGACGCGTTTTGATACATCATTACAATATCGTTTATGGCACAGTGATTTTTCTAAAGGTATTCCTGATTATTTATATGGGGTTTTAGAGCTTAATGCTGTTCACAAAGGAAAGAACCGCCTATTTGGTGTAACTAACCAGAATACTGGTGGTACTCAGTTATTCATTACACCTGGCATTCAATATGTAACAAAACGCTGGATTGCTGAAACAGCTGTACAGATACCCGTATCACAAAATTTAAATGGTACTGCTCTGGAAACAGATTATATTTTCCGTGCCAGTATGCGATTTAATTTTTAAAGGTATTTATTATGAGTATACAAGTAGAAGTATTTTCTTCGCCAGGTTGTGGAAAATGCGGTCACGCTAAAGTAGTACTAAAGAAAATTACTGAAGAAATTGGCAGTGGAGCTATTGAATGGCGAGAAGTAAATATTCTCGATGAAATGGATTATGCGGTTGAAATAGGTGTGTTATCTACTCCTTCTATTGCGATTAATGGTGAACTTGTTTTTACTAGCTTACCCTCGGCTAGTAAACTTCGTGCCGAACTAGAAAAACAACTGGGTCTCGATGGGCAGCAGGCATCAGTATGATCTTATTATTACTAATGACTGCGATATTACTTGGTTTCTTGGCTTTTTTTGAGCCATGCACGATTGCCACGCACACGTTATTTTCGGTTCGTGCTCATAAAACGGCTAACAAGAAATACTGTTGCCAAAGTTTAATGGCGGTTTGGCTAAGTAGATCGATATTATTAATAATTTTATTCGGTGCTTCTGTTTGGTTAACAGATGCTCCTCAATGGGGTATTTATACGCCTAGCATTATACTTACTGTTATTGCTACTATTTATATAATTTCACGTTTTACCTACATCCCCGTTCCACATTTAGAGTTTTATAAACTCATTCCAAATAGTCATAGGCTACCCGATGCCATTAAGCTAGGTTTAACATTGCCTGCATGCACTTTACCGCTTGTGATCGTAACTATCGGTGTGGCTATTACTGCCGACTCACTCTCATTTGCTGTGCTTGCTGGCTTTTTGTTTGCTAGTTTATTTACCTTGCCAATGGTAATCGCTGTTTATAAAGGGGTACAAGGGGATGCACAACAATTCCTAAATCGAGCGGCAAAAGGTAGCCCATACCTCACCGCTGTACTCTTACTAGGATTAGCTTTTTACCTGCTTGTTCCCGTACTTGATGTAAACCCCTCTATGCTCAAAGAAACCTTACAAACAGCTAGTTGGGCAGGGCTGGGAATTGCTTTTCTAGCGGGATTTTTATTTAGCTTTAATCCTGTTTCATTTGCATCTGTACCGATGATGCTTGCCTATGTCACCAAAGCACACGAAGAACGACAAGCGCTCTATATGGGATCAGCATTCGTTTTAGGGCTTATTGCCACACATGTCACTCTTGGTGTTGCCGCTGCGATGGGGGGCGAATGGGTACAAGGTATAATGGGGAGACAATGGGGACTTGTACTAGGACCCTTGTTAATTTTAATGGGACTCATGTGGGCAGGCGTAATAAATATACGCACACGTTGGTTTGGTATAAAAGGTAAAAAGGTCACTGGTTTATGGGGTGCTTTTTTATTGGGTATTCCTTTCTCCGTTGCGGTATGTCCTTTTTGCACACCTGCGTTATTAGTTACTTTAACGGCCAGTGCTGCAATTGGATCCGTTAGCTTTGGATTTGCGCTGTTACTTGCGTTTGCACTGGGGCGTAGTATTCCGATTATTTTAGGTGCCTGGAGTATGGGCTGGCTTGAATCATTACAAGTATTATCACGTCATCAAAAAGGACTCGAAATATCGGCTGGCGTTGTTCTGGTATTGACGGGACTTTATTTACTTAACGAATATTTCTTTATTATCCAATATTAAGGGACTAAAAAATGCGAATGCTTATGTTTCTTATTCTATTTAGTCTTACTAGCTTCGCAAATGCAGAGCCGACGCCTCGAATAGAAATACAAAAAGTCACTGATAACGTTTATGCACTAGTTGGTCAACGAGGACCAATGTCCAAATGGAATTTTGGTACCAATGCAACGTTTGGTGTTGTCGTAACAAGTGAAGGTGTGGTGCTGATTGATTCAGGTGCAAGTGATAAAGCTGCGCGTTATATTCATGAGCAGATTAAGAAAATTACAGATAAACCGGTTGTTCTCGTGATCAATACAGGCAGTGAAGATCTGCGTTGGCTTGGTAATACTTACTTTAAATCACTTGGTGCTAAAATTATAACCAGCAAAGCAGCGCTGGTTCATCAACATGAACGTGCCAGTGAGTTACTTAGTCGTCTTGATACGATTATTTTTCCACAATTTTCAGTTGGTACTGATACAACCTATGCCGATGAAACTTTCGAGAAAGAAAAAACCATCACACTAGGGGATACAACACTTATCCTGAAGTATGAAGGTCCTAATTATATGCCCGGCGATTTTTACGTTTGGTTACCCGAGGAAAGTGTCGCGTTTAGTGGTGATATTGTTTCAACGCAACGGATGTTAGCTGTCGCACGGGTTTCTGATACAGACTCGTGGATTAATGTGTTTAAAAGCATGCAAGCACTCAATCCCGAGCATGTCGTGCCTGGGCATGGTCATGCAACCGATATTAATGAAGCTAAGGCGGATACGCTTAATTATTTGGTGCTATTACGTCAAGCAGTGAGGAATTTCATTGATAGCGGTGGTGAAATTCAGGATGTTCGTTCTCTCAACCAATATCCCTTGTCTCCATATGAGCGTTTAATCGGCTATGATATGCTTATGGGTAGAAACTCTTTACACGTTTACATGGAACTTGAGTGGGAATAATGAATGGCTAACTACCGTATTGGTGATGTAACAAAGCAGCTTGGTCTAAGTGCCGATACGCTACGTTATTATGAAAAAATAAAATTATTACCTCGAGTTGCGAGAACTGAATCGGGTATTCGGATGTACGATGATAAGGACATCTCGCGCTTAAAGTTTATTCAACGCGCCCAAAGAATGAATTTCAGCCTTGCTGAGATTGCTGATTTACTCAGTATGCGCACTGATCCACAACATGCCCGCGATGATGTACGTCAACTCACTGCTGATAAGTTAAACGATATTGAAGCGCAGCTTAACGACTTAAAAATACTACGTAATGAATTAACTTTGCTACTCAACTTATGTCGTGGCAGTGAAGATGGTTGTCCTATTATTGAAAGTATTAATAACGATTAATTAACCAAATGACTGTTTTGCGATTTCTTTGCCAAAACTAATAAATCTCTTCAGATAAGGTATGTCTTGATCATTTACCCTTAATGCGATCAATAGTTCTTTATGAATGCCTTTCTTACCAATACGAATTTTCTTTAATGACATTTTTTTACAATAATTATTAGC
>JALTKP010000008.1 GCA_027078075.1 Gammaproteobacteria bacterium
TAAATTAACGAACACAACGAGGTAAAACCCACATGACACAGTTACGACGTTTATTAACAAGCTTATTGTTGCCGGTACTGTTACTGGCAAGTTCTATTGCAACAGCAGAGCAACCTTGGCTTAAGCCTTATAATATGGCAAGCGAAACGAGTGGTTCACTGTCTGATATTGCTAAAAGTACAGAAGCCGCATTGAGCTCAGGTGGATTTGAGGTGGTTGGTGTATACCAGCCTTATGCTGAAGCTATAGTTATTTCTGTTACCAATGATGCATTAAAGAAAGCGGCAGCAAAAACAGAGTTCGGTGGTTATGGCTCGGTGGTGCGCGTTGCTGTGACAAAATCAGGCGATAAAGTTCAGGTAAGTTATGTGAATCCTGCCTGGATGTCAGCATCGTTTAAGATGGAATCTGATTTAACTGCAGTTGATAAGCAATTAGCAGCAGCACTTGGTGGTTCAACGCCTTATGGTGCGGAAGACCCCGGCTGGAAAGCCGATCAACTGGATGAATTCCATTTTACTGTGTTTATGCCTTACTTTGACGATCCATATGAATTAGCCGAACATGATTCATACGATGCGGCAATTAAAGCAGTTGAAGCCGGTCTCGCAGCAGGTAAGGGTGGTACAGCAAAAGTATTCCGCGTCGATATCCCAGGTAAGAAGCAAACGTTGTTTGGTGTTTCTTTAAAGAAAGATGCAGGTATTGCTGGTGATGAAGATATCATGAAGAAAATCGATTTGCGCGATAAGAAGCAGACTGCTCATCTTCCATACAGTATTCTTGTTTCAGGTGGCAATGTGTATGCTCTACACGCAAAATTCAGCATTGCGAATGCTTTCCCTGATTTAGATATGAGCACCTTTTTTAAAATTAGCGATGCACCTGATGCAATTGAAGCAATCTTGACCAAGGTTGCAGGTGGCGAATAATTAATTAGCTGCTATGTTTGACGTATACGGGGTCATTTATGACCCCGTATTTGTTTCTGCCATACGATAAAAGGGATAGAAAACGTTGAGCAAGGATAAAGTCATAGCATTAAGTCCGATTCAAGCACATGAAATGCTGGATGCCGATGCGCGTTCAATATTGATTGATGTGCGTTCTAATATGGAATTTCTGTTTGTTGGACACCCCAAAGGTTCTATTAGTATTCCTTGGATCGATGAGCCTGATTGGGTAGTAAATCCTCACTTTGTTACCGATGTACGTAAAGTCTTGTTAGGCGGGGTTAGCTGTTCAGCTGACGTAGGTTGTGCTCCCATTATTTTGATATGCCGAAGTGGTAAACGTTCGCTTGAAGCAGGTGCTTTACTGATTGAGAATGGCTTCAGCAGTGTCTTTAATGTTACCGATGGCTTTGAGGGTGAACTAGACGAAAACCACCATCGAAGTGCAGAAGCCGGTTGGCGCTTTGATGGTTTACCTTGGGAACAGTGTTAAATTCCTTTTTTTTCGTTTTCCTTTCTAAATTTAGTCCTATATAAATCATACAAACCTTAATATTACGTCTATAGTTGTCTACTGAGAGAGGGTGTTGTCATGTTGATCACACCATTTATCGAAATTGGTTAGACATAAGATCAAAATATTTTTGGGTCAGAATAGACTAATTTGCTAAAAATCATTCTAATTGTCTGATTAATAATAAAAAAATTAAAATTTAAACTATAATTTCATAATAATGAACACAGTATTTCAACAACAGGCTATGGACTCATCGTCAAAATACACTGCCTATGTGTACTTTGCGTTGACGGTGGCTATTCTCGGGCTTTATGGCGAGCGTATTTCGCCTTATTTGGGTGAAGCAGCACCATTTTCTATTTTGATATATCTGGTGCCATTTTTATTTGCCGCACTACTTAAGTACTTTTTAGAACCCATTATTGTCGATAAAGCAGACGTATTAATGCGCCCTAAACGTCAATTCTTATTTGATATGACGCTATATATTTTGGTCGGTATTAGTATGTTTGCAGCGCATAGCGTGTTTTATATGCAACCGATGGCGGTGGCAGTTAAAGTGATTGTGGGCACATTAATTATTGGGTACTTTGCTAGTATCGATAATGCGTTGGTACGTGAGC
>JALTKP010000009.1 GCA_027078075.1 Gammaproteobacteria bacterium
ACTTCATATCCTTGTTGCTGATAATCAGCAAGTAATGCTAATACTTTTTCAGGAACACAATCTGGACGCGTTCCAACTGACAAGCCAATTACTTGCTCATCTGAAAGTGCTTCATCATATAATTTTTTTAGCCGTTCAATATCATCATAGGTATTTGTATAGGCCTGAAAATAAGCGATATATTTTTTACTACCGGTACGACGTTTAATTACGTCCTTGCCCAAAGCGATCTGCGCAGAAATATTTGGTGGTTTACGTGAATTAGGGCTAAAAGAATCATTATTACAAAAAGTACATCCACCAATTCCTTTTGTTCCGTCACGGTTAGGGCAAGTAAACTCGGCATTAATGGCAATCTTATGGATTCGTTGGCCATGTTTTTTACGCATTGCTTTACCAAAAGAATGTATGACTTCAGGAAGGTTCATCTTTCTCACCACGATTATGCCAACAAATTGCTGCGCAGAGTCTAGCGAGTTCATCTTTTATAAAAATTGATACAGGTCAATATAATGAATTCAATTCAATGTATATAATCTCAAACTATTATGACAACACACAGCCTCTTACATTTAAGCCAAAATAAAAACACACAAGCGATCATTAGACTTGGTTTAAAAGGGGTTTTTAAGGTTCCTTTTTTTATTCAAAAAGTCATGCTGGAAAAAACATTGCTACATGTATTTAGAGAAGCACTGCAAGAAGGTGAGCTTGATTTTCTTATTGGACACCATCTAAAGATTCATATTAACGATATGAATTGCACTTGGTACTTTACCAATATAAAACAAAAAATAGTTATGCAAAAAGAAGCGCAAGCAACTATTACCATCAGTGGCAAGTTACATTCATTTGCTCAGCTAACGGCACACTGCACTGATCCAGATACGCTGTTCTTTCAAAGAAAACTCATGATTGAGGGTAATACGGAGATGGGGTTACAAATAAAAAACTTACTGGATGACATTGATCCTAAAACACTACCAACACACTTAAATAAAATAATCGAGATAACATCAAAATATATTTGTTAGCCACCAATAGCGTCGAATTAATTAGCTCAATATTAAATTATCACGGTGAATCAATTCAGCTTCACCAACATAGCCTAATAACTCTTCAATATATTCACTTGACTGACCCATGATACGTTTGGTTTCATCGGCGTTATAGTTTATTAATCCACGAGCCACTTCACGGCCTGAGTCATTGACACAACGCACGATCGCACCACGATTAAATTCACCGTCTACAGAAGCCACGCCAACGGCTAATAAACTTGAGCCTTGTTCGCAGACTTTTTTAACCGCACCCATATCAAGATGCAAGGTGCCGTGTAAATTCATTTGCCCCGCGAGCCATTGCTTACGTGCTGTCAATATTTCTGTGTTGGCTGTTAGTAAAGTGCCCACATCTTCACCACTGAAGATTTGTTGTAAAACAGCACCACAACGACCGGATGCAATTACGGTTGAAGTGCCTGACCCCGCAGCCAAACGCGCGGCCTTTAATTTTGTTAGCATCCCGCCTCGACCTAATGCAGAACCTTCGCCCGCCAATGCCATTAACGACTCATCATTCGCATCGCCTTGCTTAACCAGTTTTGCATCACTGTTACTGCGTGGGTCTGCATCAAATAAACCATCTTGATCCGTCAGAATTACCAACAAATCTGCATCTACTAAATTTGAAACTAATGCAGCCAATGAATCATTATCGCCAAAACGGATTTCATCTGTTGCGACGGTATCATTTTCATTTACAACTGGAATCACATTCATTTCATGCAGGGTACGTAAAGTACTGCGTGCATTAATATAACGCTGGCGATTTGCGGTATCTTCATGGGTTAATAAAATTTGTGCGGTATGAATACCGTGCTTTTGAAATGCTGACTCATAGCATTGCACTAGCCCCATTTGCCCAACTGCAGCAGCAGCTTGTAACTCATGTACAGCATGTGGGCGCGTTGCAAGACCTAAACGCTGCATACCTTCTGCCACTGCGCCTGATGAAACTAGAGTAATTTGAATGCCAGCCTCGCGAAGCGCAACCATTTGCTCAACCCATGCTTGAATCGCAGACAC
>JALTKP010000010.1 GCA_027078075.1 Gammaproteobacteria bacterium
GCATAGGAGAGATCAATAATCCGATTTGCATGGAATGGGCCTCGATCATTGGCTTTGACAATAATACGTCTGTTGTTACGCAGGTTGGTTACTTCCAAGTAAGTCGGTAAGGGCAATGTCTTGTGGGCCGCTGTCATGGCATACATATCGTAAGGTTCGCCACTTGAAGTCCGACGACCATGAAACTTGGTGCCATACCAAGAAGCGATACCACGTTGTGTAAAGCCTTCACTGCTGTTTTTTACATAGTAGCGAATACCACGCACAACATAAGATTTAGGGTTCCCATAGCGACTACGTGGCTCGTTGCGAGGTACTGCATCGGGCACAGTGGATAAATCACGGTGTTGGCTTGGTGCACTATCACCTTTTTCAAAAATACTGGGTGTGCTGCCGCAGCCGCTGAGTAAAAGCAGGCTAGCGGTCAATACAAAGAGTAAGCCGTTCTTGTGGTAATTAGGCATCATTATATTTCTTAGATTCAGCATGACGTTGATGAATTTTTTCTGAGAGTTGGTAAACCGCCATGGCATAGAGTGCGCTGTGATTATAACGAGTGATAACATAGAAATTCTTTAGACCCAGCCAATGCTCATTACCTTGAGCACCTTCAAGGTTGATAACGGCAGCAAGTGTGTTGGCATCAATATTTTTATCAATATCGGTAAAACCTTTTTGGCGCAGACTACTCACTGTATGTGTTGGCTTAAGATTTTTTTCTTTTAGCAGTGCTTTCTCCACATTTTTTGAAGCTGTCATTTTTTGAGTGATTTTCTCACCACGTTTCCAACCATGACGTACGAAGTAGTTAGCAACACTGCCGATGGCATCGGCGGGGTTTTTCCAAATATCGCGTTTACCATCACCATCAAAATCAATGGCATAGCTGCGGAAACTACTGGAAATAAACTGAGGTTGTCCCATTGCGCCTGCGTAAGAACCTTTGAGAGAAAGTGGATCAACTTTTTCTTCGCGGGTCATTAACAAATAGTGTTTAAGCTCACTACGGAAAAATTTACTGCGAGGTGGGTAGTCAAAAGCCAGCGTAGAGAGTGAATCAATAACGCGGTAGCTGCCGGTATTGCGTCCATAACGGGTTTCGACACCAATAATGCCAACAATAATCTCGGCTGGCACGCCGTACTTATTTTCGGCTTGTTTTAATAGTTCTTCGTGTTCATTCCAGAACTCAACACCCAGATCGATGCGTGATTGGGTAATAAAAATGGGGCGGTAAGCATGCCAAGGCTTTCTTTCAGCAGGGCGAGAAATAGCTTTGATGATCGAAGGTTGCATGCGTGTCTTAGAAAAGATAGTTTCAAGATTGGCTTTATCAAAGCCATGCTTTTCAGTCATCTCATTGATAAATAACTGAATATCTTTTCTTTTGCTCAAATCATCAGCAACAGCGGTCGCGTTGATTAGCAAGTTAACACTGAGTATGGCGGTAAAAATTTTGATGTATTTAAACATGTGCATCCTAAATTTATAATTGACTCGTTATTGTGACAACAATTTTCGATGAGTGTGCACTGACATGAGGATACCGAAAGCAATCATTAACGTCACCATTGATGTGCCGCCATAACTTATTAAAGGTAATGGAAGCCCAACGACCGGTAATAACCCTGTGACCATGCCAATATTGACGAAAATATTAAAGAAAAAAGTAATGGCGATACTGCCACCGACTAAGCGACCAAAGGTATTCTGAGCCTGAGCTGAGATATATAAGCTGCGTGCAATGATGAATAAGTACAAGGTCAGTAATACGAGGATTCCCATCAATCCAAATTCTTCACCAAAGACAGCAAAAATAAAATCAGTAGAACGTTCAGGCAAGAACTCTAAATGTGATTGTGTGCCATTTAACCAGCCTTTGCCGTAAAGACCACCTGAACCGATGGCAATTTTGGACTGAACAATATGCCAGCCTGAACCCAATAAATCTTGTTCGGGGTTGAGGAAAGTCAGCACACGCTGGCGTTGGTAATCATGCATGAAGTACCAAAGCGCAGGTGCAGCGGCTATGGCAGTAATCATTGCGGAGAAGATATAACGCCAGCGAATACCCGATAACAACATGACAAAAATGCCGGAGCTGGCAATAACCAAAGATGTGCCAAGATCGGGTTGTTTGGCAATCAATAATGTCGGTACGATGATGAGAATGATACAGACGATGACACGAGAGGGTTTGGGCGGTAGTGGTGCATCGGCCAAGTACCAGGCAAGCACCATCGGTAGGGTGATCTTGATAATTTCAGAGGGTTGAAAGCGAACGAATCCAAGATCTAACCAGCGAGTTGCACCTTTACCTTCACCAAAAGTTAACACTGCGATTAGTAAAATAATCCCGATCGCAAATAGCCAGGGTGTCCAAAAGCGGAGTTGTTGCGGAGGAATTTGTGCAATTACAATCATGATGCCAAAGGCAACCGCAAGACGAGTCAGCTGGCGATAAATAATCGCTTCATTTTGATTCCCCGCACTATATAAAATAACGAGACCTAATGCAGCCGTTAGCAATAGGCCAACCATTAATGGCACGTCAATATGAAAACTTTCTGCCAGTGAATAGCGACGTCGATTAGCCGCGGTGTAATTATCGGTGATCATAATCCCTTTCCTAGCAGATAGGCATCGAGTACTTTGCGAGCTAATGGTGCTGCAACGTGACTACCACTGCCACCATTTTCAGCAATAACAGCGATAGCGATGGTTGGCTTATCAAAGGGCGCAAAACCGATGAATAAGGAATGATCGTGTAAGCGCTTATCAAGTTCATCCGCGTTGTACTCTGCATCTTGAGCGATACCAAAGACTTGAGCGGTACCCGTCTTCCCTGCAATTTTGTATGGGGCACCTCTTGCACTACCGCGGGCGGTACCGCGAGGACTATGGAGTACACGCATCATTGAGCGTTTAACTTTTTGCCAATTTTGCGGGTTCTTTAGCAGCACTGATTTATAACGTGTTGCCGGTGTCAGTACTGGCACAGAATCATTGCTCGCTTGCATTGAATGAACAATGGATGGGCGAAAATGAAGACCATCTCTAGCCAAGGTGGCTGTAGCTGAAGCGAGTTGTAGTGGTGTGGTTAACGTGAAGCCTTGGCCAATGCCTGTGATCAGGGTCTCACCAGGGAACCAGGCTTGATGGCGCTTGCGACGTTTCCATTCGCGAGAAGGGAACAGACCAGGAAGTTCACCTAGGATGTCAATACCGGTTTTTTTGCCAAAACCAAATAGACTCATGAATTTGTACATTTTATCAATACGAAGACGTTGAGCTAATTCGTAGAAATAAACGTCACATGATTCTACAATCGCCTTATCAAGATCGGTTTCACCATGGCCACGTTTTTTCCAATCACGGTAGCGTCGATCATCACCTTCGAGTTCAAACCACCCTGGGCAAAATAGACTGTTATTTGCGATGCCTGCATCAAGGCCTGCAAGCCCAATAAAGGGTTTTACTGTTGAGCCGGGTGGATATTGCCCAAGGATGGCGCGATTAAAAAGTGGCTTATCAGGTGAATTGCGTAATGCCGCATAGCTTTTAGTATCGATACCTGTAACAAAGGGATTTGGGTCATAGCCAGGTTTACTGACAAATACCAAAACTTCACCGTTGTTGGGATCGATAGCAACGATTGAACCACGGTAATCACCCAAAGCTTCATCAGCGAAGCTTTGGAGTTTGATATCAATATTTAAGGTTAGGTTCTTGCCTGCAACTGGTGGGGTTTTATTAATAATGCGCAATGTGCGATCTTGTGCATTTACTTCTTCTTGTTGATAACCGACCTGACCATGCAAGTCTTTTTCATAAGAACGCTCAATACCTAGTTTTCCAATATGGGTTGTAGCGCTGTAGTTAGCGGTGTCGATACGTTGTAACTCACGCGTATCGATTCGACCAACATAGCCAATAGTATGGACGCCGGTACTGCCAAAAGGGTAGTAACGAATAAGTCGCGCTTGAATACTAACCCCTTTAAATAGATGTCGATTGACAGAGAAGCGTGCTACTTCTTCTTCAGTAAGTCGGTAGCGTAGAGGAATACTTTGAAAACGTCGTTTTTGTTTTACTAAACGTCGAAAGTGTTTTCTATCACTATCACTGATTGGAATAAGTTGATTAAGACGAACTAAAGTATCGTCAATGTTTTTTACTTGTTCGGGAATTAACTCAAGACTGAAAGAAGGAATATTTTTAGCGAGTAACAATCCGTTGCGATCATAAATAAGTCCACGAGTTGGTGGTAAAGGGACAATCTTGAGACGATTTTTTTGCGATAAGGTTGAGTAATGTTGGTGGCTAAAAACCTGCAAGTAAACAAGTCTACTAATAATGCCTAACATTAGTAGAATGACTATAATGATAGCGACAATGGCACGTTGTTTAAATAATCGTACTTCGCCAGAGTGATCTTTAATATGTAATTTGCGTAACATGGTTTATGTCACTCGGAAGTGACGGCGTGCACCACGCATAACAACAAATAACCAAGGCCAAAGAATGGCGCTGCTGATGGATGGTAACCAATATGTCCAACTGCCAGGTGTTTTTCCAATAATGCCTAGAATCCAAAGCGTTAATAGTTGACTCATTGCAACGAGTATCAGAACAGCTAAAGCTTGTTGTCCTAAAGGGTAAACACGGATGCGTTGGTATAATTTGATGGTGAGAAAGGCAACGATGCTTAATGACAAAGCATGTAAGCCAAGTAAGTTACCAAGAGTAACATCAAGCATAAGCCCAGCTATCCACGCCCAGCCGATACTAATTCGAGAAGGCAGCGCCATGCACCAATAAATAGTGACGAGTGTTACCCATTCTGGTCGGAATGTTTGTGCCCATATAGGTAGAGGTAGCATCGTTAATAATAATGCCAGCACAAAACTAACGAAGATGACAAATCCACCTTGGTGTCTGCGAGGCATTATTTTTCCTCCGCAGCTGTTTCAAGTTGGGGTCCAGCACTTGGCCAAACAACTAATACTTCACGGCTACGCTGTAGGTGAGCTGTTGGTCTTGCGATAACTTCAAGATAGGGTTCACCGGGATGTTTAATAATACGAGTAACGCGCGCAACTGGATAACCAGCAGGGAAACGCCCACCGAGCCCAGATGAAACCAATAATTCATTTTCTTCAAGTTTGGTGCTGCTTGGAATGTGTCGTAACTCAATCTCGTTAGGACGGCCTGTACCAACAGCAATGGCACGTTGTCCTGTGCTATTTAACTGGATTGGAATAGCATGGCTAGGGTCGGTAATGAGCATTGCGTTGCTTGAAAAAGGACTTACTTGAAATACTTGGCCAATAATACCATCTGAATCGAGCAGTGGCTGACCTGCATAGAGATCATCATTACTGCCTTTGTTTATCACAATGTGTCGTGAAAAAGGATCAAGATCAACACGAATTAATTCAGCAATAAGAACTTTGTCGCCCACTTTAAAGGAAGAGTCGAGTAACTCGCGTAAACGCATATTTTCTGATTTAAGTGATGCGTATTTTTGTAATTGGGCTTTAAGCAGTAAATTTTTTGTACGTAGTTCTTCGTTTTCTTTTAGTAAGTTTGAACGAGAGGATAAATTTTCACTTAGATTCCCAGCCATAGAAAAAGGCAGATCAACGACTTGTCTAATCGGTTCGATGACAAGCGATAATGTTGAACGTACGGTATCAAGATGATGATAACGATGATCCATTGTCATTATGACAATGGATGCGATAACAAGCAGAATAAAACGGGTGCCAAGTAATGGCCCTTGTGTGAACAGCGTTTTAATAGTTAAACCCCTGCTTCGTTTTACTCCAGATCAAAAACGTCGATGCCGTGTTCGTCGATCATTTCTAATACCGTGCCACCACCCCGTGCAACACAAGTGAGAGGATCTTCCGCGATGATAACCGGTAAGCCAGTTTCTTCGCTGAGTAATTTATCAAGATCAGTGAGCATTGCACCACCGCCGGTTAAGACCATGCCACGTTCGGCAACATCAGCACCCAATTCAGGTGGTGTTTGTTCCAGTGCATTTTTAACCGCGCTAACAATGCCAGATAAAGGTTCTTGCAAGGCTTCCAGAATTTCGTTGTTGTTTAAAGTAAAACTACGAGGAATACCTTCAGCAAGATTGCGACCCTTAACTTCAAGTTCTTTAACTTCATTAGCAGGGAAGGCCGTACCAATTTCAAGTTTGATACGTTCTGCGGTTGCTTCACCAATTAAGCTTCCATAGTTACGACGTACGTAACTAACAATTGCTTCATCAAGATGATCTCCACCAATACGAACTGAATCAGAATAAACAATGCCGTTTAAAGAAATGATCGCAACTTCAGTCGTACCACCTCCGATGTCTAATACCATTGAACCTTTTGCTTCGCCAACGGGCATGCCCGCACCGATTGCTGCAGCCATTGGCTCATCAATTAAATAAACTTCACGTGCACCAGCACCAAGTGCGGATTCACGAATCGCACGACGTTCAACTTTGGTTGAACCACAAGGAACACAAACTACAACACGAGGGCTTGGACGGAAAAATTTTGTTTCGTGTACTTTATGAATAAAATGTTGCAACATTTTTTCAGTGACATCGAAGTCAGCAATCACACCATCTTTAAGTGGACGAATAGCAGTAATGTTTCCTGGTGTACGACCCAACATTAATTTTGCTTCAGCACCGACAGCCGAAATACTTTTTGCGCCGTTATTACCGCGGTCTTGTCGAATAGCGACAACCGATGGCTCGTCAAGGACAATGCCCTGGTTGCGAGCATAGATCAGGGTATTGGCTGTACCGAGATCAATTGATAAATCAGTGGAAAACAGACCACGCAGGGAATTGAACATACTGGGAATTATCCTTTTTCTACATAAATAGTGCTGAATTATGGCGCTACTCTAACAATGCACAGGGTTTTCGGCAAGGCGCTAACTGTGATAAGTTTCGCATCCTGAATTATTTTTTGATTTGAATGCCATAATGTCTTCAAGTCGAACCACTGGAGTTGAGATGTCTTTAACGCAAGATGATGTAAAAAAGATTGCCCATTTGGCAAGACTGTCGATCAGCGATGCTGATATTCCTGCCTACGAAAAAGAATTATCCAATATTTTGGGGTTGGTTGAACAAATGAATGCCGTTGACACGAGCGATGTTAGCCCGATGGCGCATCCACTAGATATGGCGCAGCGCTTACGTGATGATGTTGTAACGGAAGAAAATCATCGTGATGAGTATCAAAGTATCGCTCCAAGCACCGAAAAGGGCCTTTATCTTGTGCCACAAGTAATTGAGTAATACTCGCAATTGCTTACAAACCTTATATATACAGTCAATTATCGAAATTAGAAATTATGCATAACAAAACACTTAGTGAACTCTCTGCGGCGCTTAAGGCCGGAGAATTCTCCAGTACTGAATTAACACAGAGTTATTTGAGTCGAATTGCCGAACTTGATCCGCAAATTAACGCTTATATTACGGTTTCAGAAGAACCCGCATTAGTGGCAGCCAAGGCGGCTGATGAGCAAATTGCGGCAGGAGCAGCAGGGCCGTTAACCGGTATCCCATTGGCGCAAAAGGATATTTTCTGTACCAAGGGCGTTAAAACCAGTTGTGGTTCGAAGATGCTGGATAACTTTATTTCACCTTATAACGCCACGGTGATTGAGAATTTCAATAAAGCAGGTTCAGTGATGTTGGGTAAAACTAATATGGATGAATTCGCGATGGGTTCATCGAATGAAACCAGTTTTTATGGTGCGGTGAAAAATCCCTGGAATACGGACAAAGTACCGGGCGGTTCATCCGGTGGTTCTGCTGCGGTGGTTGCGGCACGTTTGGCACCGGCTTCAACCGGTACAGACACCGGTGGCTCAATCCGCCAGCCAGCTTCACTGTGCGGTATTACTGGGCTTAAACCAACTTATGGTCGTGTATCTCGCTACGGTATGATTGCCTTCGCTTCTAGTTTGGATCAGGCAGGCCCGATGACCCGAACAGCCGAAGATGCGGCTTTAATGCTGAACTGCATGGCAGGTTTTGATGAACGTGATTCAACCAGCGCACAGCGCGATGTGTCTGATTATACAGCGAATTTATCTGATTCACTGCAAGGTTTGACGATAGGTCTACCTAAAGAATACTTTGGTGAAGGCTTGGATGCAGGGGTTGCTAAAGCCGTTGAAGACGCCATTGCTGAGTATAAAAAACTTGGTGCCACTGTTAAAGAAATCAGTTTGCCCAATACCCACCTTGCGGTACCAACTTACTATGTTGTGGCACCTGCTGAGTGTTCTTCGAATTTATCGCGTTTTGACGGTGTGCGTTTCGGCTATCGTTGTGATGATCCTGCAGATCTCGAAGATCTCTACAAACGCTCTCGAGGTGAAGGTTTTGGCTCAGAAGTAAAACG
>JALTKP010000011.1 GCA_027078075.1 Gammaproteobacteria bacterium
TTTAGTCAGCCGAGTCATTATTTCGCTCACTTACTTCTCGGGCGATCATTTCAACTTGATCGGGTTCTTTGATTTCTTTTTTAGCGCTAATACCCATTTCAGTAAAACGTTTAGCACTAGGCAAGACCCGACTATCAAAGGAGCCGACGGCCTTGTTGAAGTGTTCAACACTTTTGCTAAGGCTGCTGCCAATATTACCTAAGTGTCCACTGAATGCAGACAACCTTTCATAGAGCGTAACACCAAGACTTCTAATTTTATCAGCATTATCGGCGAGCACTTCTTGCCGCCAACCAAAGGCAACGGCACGAAGTAGGGCAACAAAACTACTTGGTGTAGCAAGAATAATTTGCTGGCTCATTGCATCTTCTAACAAGGAAGGATCTCTTTCTAGTGCAGAACTTAAAAATTGATCACCGGGTATGAATAACACTGCAAAGTCGGGAGTATCATCAAATTGGCTCCAATATGATTTTGCTGAGAGTTCACGAATACGTTCACGTACATTCTTAGCGTGACGAATTAAAAATTCCTCTCTACTTTTGTCATCACTCGCTTCAACAGCAGACATGTAGGCATCAAGCGGGGCTTTAGCATCAACAACAACCGCGCGCTGCCCAGGCATTCTTATGATCATGTCTGGGCGCAATCGACCTTCATCTGTATTGATACTTTCTTGTTCATAAAAATCACAGTGTTGAACCATGCCCGCTAATTCCGCAAGACGCTTAAGAGTCATTTCACCCCATTGGCCTCGTACTTCAGGTCGGCGTAACGCTTGGACTAAATTGCGGGTTTCAGATTGCAGCTGTGCTTGGTCGCGTGACATTAATTCTAAATGTTGTTTAAGTGATCCGTAAGCCTCTTTACGTTCTTTTTCCATTTCACGGACTTGTTTCTCGGTTTTATCAAGTGCCTCACGAATTGGTTTTACAAGACCAGCAAAAGACTGTTCTTTTTTATCTAACTCAGAATTTGCAGAAATCTGAAACTGCTTAAGATTTTGTTCTGCGAGCTTAAGGAATTCATCACTATTATGTTTTAGGGCTTTACTTGCCAGTGCTGCAAATGACTCATTCAGATTTTCACGATCTTTCTCGAGAGATTTTTGTTTTTCTAAGTGGTTATTGCGTTCATTTTCTAGCGTTGTGTCTAGTTCAGTTACTCGAAGACGCAGTTGTGAGAGCTTTTTTTCACTACGGATATAAGCAAGCCCATAGCCTATAATTCCTGCAATTAAGCCAGCAAGACCTATTAGTAGTAACATTTGTGTATTCATGAATTAATGACTGGCAGTTGTGGCAGTGGGTTGTTCATTTTCTAGTACATCACCGATTGATTCTATAAGTTTGTTTATATTATATGGTTTACTGAAGTATTTATAGAACTGTTCTCCACCAGTAGATTGTTGCTCATATGGCACATCATTTAATGATAGAGCAAAAATAGGCACATGTTTCAGTTTCGAGTTTGTTCGTAGAGCATTTAGCATAGTTGTACCATCCATGCTGGATAGCTCAATATCAAGTAAGATAACGTCAGGTAAAATTTTATGTGCCAAATTTAGCGCAGACTCTGCATCACGAGCAGTGAGTAACTCGATGTTACCTTGTGCAGAAAGAGATTTACTTACAAGTTCAAAATCCATATCGCTTTCTTCAACATAGAGAACCTTAATAATAAGGTTGTCATTTGTTTGGAAGCTTTCAGGTTGAGTGTATTGATTCAATGTAAACCAAAAGCTAGAACCTGATTTTTTATTATTATGTGCGCCAATTTCACCGTTCATTAATTTTACTAACTGTGAGCTTAAAGCAAGCCCAATACCGTTACCTTCGATATTAGTGTCTTCAAGACCAAGTCGGTTAAATGGCTCAAATAGGTTATTAATTTTTTCTTCTGGTAAGCCTCTACCTGTATCTGAGATGGTGACTTTGCATTGGTTAGTGTTATCGGTATTGACAGTTATGCTAATAGCACCGTTTTCCACATTATATTTAATTGCATTAGATATAATATTGGTCAATATTTGTTTTAATCGAGTGTCATCAGCATAGACCGTTACATTTTCCTGACAGTTATTAATGTATGAAATACGAATTGATTTTTTATCGGCATCATTTTTTGATTCTTTAACTGTAGTGCGAATAATTTTATCAAGATTTGTTTCTGTGTTTGCTAGAGATAAACGACCAATTTCAATTTTAGAAATGTCTAGCACATCATTTATTAATGCAAGCAGATGCCAGCCTGAGCCAAGGATGTGTTCGATGTGTTTTTTTTGTCCATCATTTAAATTTTTCTCATGATCAATTTCTAATAACTGCGTATAACCAAGGATAGTGTTGAGAGGTGTTCTTAATTCATGGCTCATTTTAGAAATAAATTCAGATTTTGTTTTATTTGCGCGTTCAGCTAATTTTTTCGCGGAAGATATTTTTTGAATTGTAATTTTGTCAATGTTTCTTGATTCGATAAATTTACGTGATTTTTCTATTCTGGCTTGAATAGCTTTTGTGAGATAAGCAAGGTCAACAGGTTTAGATATAAAATCATCACTACCGCATTTTATTGCCATCATACGAGTACTAATATCTTCTTCAGACGATAGGAAAACGATGGGTAATTCGTCATGCTCACTATTTTGTCTTATGGTCATTGCCACTTCAATACCACTGCATTCAGGCATATATAAATCTAGTAGGATAAGCTCAGGTTTAAATTCATTAACCGTATCTAAGGTTTTCATTGGGTCTGTTAATGAGCTAACTAACATACCATCGTTTATAAGTGCTTGAGCATGGAGTGCTAATAACTCTTCGTCATCATCAACAATTAGAACACGGTATGGTAGGTCTGGTCTTATATTACAAGCCATGCGAATATTTGAAATCAGTAATTCGAGATCAAGTGGCTTGGTTAAGTAGCTATAAGCTCCAGTGCGTATCGCATTGAGCCGTGAAGACATATCTTGACTTACTGATATGAAAATAACAGGTGTAATATCACCGTGTTCACGTAGCGCTTCAATCGCAGCTGCACCTGCAAGTCTGCTTTCTTCAAAAACCATATCCATTAGAATGATGGAGGGCTTAAAGTTATTCACAACCTCAATTAGTGTTGCTGGGTGAGCAAGTGTTTCAACATTAAAGTCATGTAAACGTAAATGATCAGCAATAATGCTCGCTAGTATGGTGTCATCATCAACAATAAGTACTTTTGTATTCACATTATGGCTTGTAGAAACTGTACTATTTAAAAAATTATTATTTTGTAGCGTATCAGGGGTGATGTGCATTTCACTACAGAGTAAAGAGAAAGCATGTTCGACAATTTCAACATCTTCTTGGGATGGGGCTAGTTGTTCAGCTGAAATAGTTTTAATAAGAATTTCTAGTTGGCGAGCTCGTTCTGCGATTTCAGTAAAGCCAAACGTCCCTGAAGTACCAATTAAACTATGAATAATAAGGTGAAAAGAATTTGTTGCATCGGTTGACCATTTTTGGTCTATGACTATTCGCCATTGATTTCTCAACGATTCAATTTTTTCCGGCAGCTGTTTAACAAATACCTCTTTAAGCGCCGTAAGTTTTTGTTGAAGTTGTTCTTCAGGTGATGGCATATTTATTTGTCAGTCACATTTTTTATTTAGTATTTTTGTTTATAACTTAAGCCCTTCGCAATCATAGTTATGATGGACCCAATCTATTATCTCTGAGGGCATATTAACCATAGCGTCAGCCCCCCAACCTTGAGGATAGTCTAAATCACTAATATAACCAAATAGTGCTAGTAAAGTTGGCATTCCTGCATTGATGCCAGCTTCGATATCGCGTTCTGCATCACCTATATAGAGACTTTCCGATACCTTGCAGCCAATTAATTTACAAGCATGCTGTAGTGGTAGAGGGTGTGGTTTCCTTTCATTGAGGGTATCTCCACTAATTATGCAGCTACTACGGCTGCTAAGATTAAGTTCATCGAGCAGTGGTTCTGTCAGCCAGCCAGGCTTATTGGTAACAACCCCCCATTGAATGCCAACATTTTCGAGTGTTTCAAGGACATCATTCATTCCAGGGAAAAGTCTGGTGTGGACGCTTAGATTGTTGCGGTAATATTGGAGTAGCTGTTGGCGTAAATCATCGAATTGAGGGTCATTTTGTTCAATATTGAACCCATTTTTTATAAGTACTAAGCCTCCATGGGACACCCAAGGGCGAATTGTTTCAAAGGAAAGTGCATCTCGACCATTGTTAACAAGTACATGGTTCAGTGCAGCGGCAAGATCGGGTGCTGTATCTAACAGTGTACCGTCAAGATCAAATAAGACTGAGCGAAGTTGCTTTGTTGCGTTGTTCACACGGTTTATTCGGTATCACAACAAACAATGTAATTTACGCTGACATCTTTACCAAGAGTGTAGTTTTTACCTAAGGGATTGTATGACATGCCGATCATATCAGAGAACTTGAGATCGGCATCACGCGCCCATGACTCCATTTCAGATGGACGAATGAATTTAGCATAGTCATGCGTGCCTTTAGGTAGCATTTGTAGCACATATTCAGCACCGACAATCGCGAATAAATAAGCTTTCATATTACGATTGATGGTTGAAAAAAAGACTTTACCACCCGGTTTTACCAGTGTTGCACAGGCTTTAATGACTGAGGCAGGATCGGGAACATGCTCGAGCATTTCCATACAAGTAACCACATCAAAACTGGCAGGCATTTCTGCAGCAAGTTCTTCAGCGGTACATTGGCGATAGTCTAATTCAACGCCGGATTCGAGTTTATGTAATTTGGCAACAGATAGAGGGGTTTCACCCATGTCAATACCGAGTACATCGGCACCTTTTGCTGCCATACTTTCAGCAAGAATACCGCCGCCACAACCAATGTCGACGATACGTTTACCCTCAAGGCCCGCGTGTTGGTCAATATAATTGAGCCTTAAGGGGTTAATCTCGTGTAGCGGTTTGAATTCGCTTTGTGGATCCCACCAGCGGTGAGCTAGCTTTTCAAATTTAGCGACTTCTGCCGCATCAACGTTAGCTTGTTGCATAATATTTAACCAAAATCGTAGTGTTTTTCGACATCTTCACGTATTTCCCAAGTGCAGGAAAGCCCTGCGGGGAAGGTCACAAAGTCACCTTCCTGAATGTGCACAGGTTCACCGTCATCGGGTGTGACAATGATATCACCTTCAACGATATAGCATTTTTCTTGCTTATCGTACTTCCAAGGGAACGTAGATACTTCTTTTGTCCAGACAGGCCAGTCATAGACACCAATAACATCAAGCTTGGCAGGAGAGGGGTTATGTTCAATCGTAATTTCAGTCGACATGGTTGTTTCGTCTCAATTCGGTAACTATGCGAACCATTATATATGAAGCCGTAACGATATGGATGCTTGTCTTTAGAGAAAACTTCAGTAATTATGAGGCTATGAGGACATTTATTAGCTTATTTCTGGTACTTGGTACGGCAGTTGTGCTGTATTTTCAGGGTTCCACACCAATCGAAGCCGATAATCTGGTCGCGCCGATCGCTCAGATAAGTACTCAGCCTGCGCCATTAGCACAAAAAAATGTTGTTTTTGATATTTCTGTTCATACGGTTGATCAGCTACGAGGCGTATTAAAGCGAGCAGAAGAGCTGGCTTCGGGTCCTCGTTCAGCAGCGCAACCAGCCAATATATCCATTATGCTGCATGGTAAAGAGATCGAGTACTTTACAATTGATCATTATAAGCAGTATCAGGATATCGTTGATTTATCAGCGAAATTGGATGCTTATAATGTTATTCAATTTAAAATGTGCGAAACAGCGATGAAAGATTTTGGTATTACGAAGGATAATATCCCCAGTTTTATCGAATTTGTACCGGATGGTGAACTGGAAATAAACAAGCTAGTCCGCCAAGGCTACACAATTATGTAGTACTGATTTGTTGCTGCCATTTAGCAACATCGCTTAACAATGCTTCTTCATCAAGATGAGTTAGTTTACGATTATTCAGTTGCTGTTTGCCTGCCACCCAGACATTAGTTACTTGTTCTCTGCCTGCGGCGTACACAATTTGTGAGACGGGATCGTAAAGTGGCTGTGTTTCAATACTATTTAATTGAATGGCAGTAATATCCGCAGCTTTTCCTACTTCTAAAGAACCTGTTACCGCATCAAGTCCGAGTGCTTTAGCACCATTAATGGTTGCCATGCGTAAAGCGGTAGTCGCATTAATAGCTTGTGCATCCATGCTGGCAATTTTTCCTAGTAAGGCGGCAGAACGCATTTCACTGAGCATATCGAGATCATTATTACTTGCGGCACCATCAGTACCAAGCGCAACATTTATTCCCGCATCGATGAGTGCTTGAACTGGACAAAGACCACTTGCCAATTTTTGATTTGATTCAGGGCAGTGAATAACGTGGCAGCCTTGTATAGCAAGCGACTCAATTTCATCTGTTTCTAGTTGCGTCATATGCACAGCAATTAATTTAGGGCTATTCGCACCGAGCTCACTAAGCCGTTGTAGTGGGCGTTTACCGGTGGCATCAATCGCATCATTTATTTCACCAACGGTTTCATGAATATGCATATGCACAGGAATATCGAGTTCCTCACTGAGTGTCAGGATTTTTTTTAACGGTTCATCTGAGACAGTGTACGGGGCATGTGGTGCAAAGGCGGTGGTAATCAATGATTGATGACGCAGTTTGTCGTGTAGTTGTAAGCCTTTATGAATATATTCATCAGCATCACTTGCCCATACAGTAGGAAAGTCGATAACAATTAAACCCACACAGGCACGAATGCCTATCTCACTGGCGGTCTTAGCGGTTTCATCGGGAAAGAAATACATATCGTTGAAACAAGTTGTACCACTGCGAAGCATTTCAGCAATCGCCAATTGTGTGCCAGTTTTAACAAAATTTTGCGTTGTATGTTGCTGCTCAGCTGGCCAAATATGTTCTTGTAACCACTCCATAAGGGGTAAATCATCGGCTAAACCACGGTACAAATTCATCGCGGCATGGGTGTGGCTATTAATAAAGCCGGGAATAAGCGCATGACCATCAAGTTGATGTGTCTGTTTTGCCTGATATTCACGCTTAGCTGTTTCTGCTGGCAGAATCGCGATGACTTCACCATTGTTAATAGCGAGGCTGTGATTTTCTAAAATATCATTATCATCGTTGACAGGAATAACCCAACGGGCATTAATTAATGTGTCTATGGTTGTCATAATAATTCGTATTTAGCGTGATTTCTGTAAGCCTAGCGCGTGCAGCATAAGCAAGGCAAGTTTGTATATTGCGTTATATAAGGTAGGGCTGAGTCTAAGCTGAATATGAGGTAGTATTCATACTTACAAAAAGGTGATGCAGGCGTGGTTAATGGCGGTTGAAATTGAACGTAAATTCCTACTTTTAAATGATTCATGGCGTCAGTTTGCTGATGCTGGAAACACTATGCGCCAGGGGTATTTTGCTGGACCGACAGACTCGCAGCCGCGTGCTTCAATTCGTGTCAGAGTTGATAATCAACATTCTTACTTAAATATTAAGAGTTATGAATTAGGCATCAGTCGGCAGGAGTACGAATACGAAATTGATCGTGATGATGCACAAATGATGCTGGATACCTTATGTGAAAAGCCTTTAGTAGAAAAGACACGTTTTAAAGTGGTAGTTGGAAAGCATACATGGGAGATTGATGTTTTTGATGGTGATAATCTTGGTCTTGTCGTTGCTGAAGTTGAATTAAACCATGAGGATGAAATATTTGTAAAACCAGATTGGTTAGACAAAGAAGTATCAGATGATCCACGTTATTATAATGTGAGTTTGATAAAGCATCCCTTTAAGGACTGGTAGCCACTTGCTTAAAGCCGCCTTTGTTATTGTTATTCTCTTGTCTGGTTGTCAACCCGCAACTGAGACATCGGTGATTCGATTTGGTCTGCAATCAGCACCGATCACCTTAGATCCACGCATGGCAACGGATGCCAGTGCTGAAAGAATTAATCGGCTTATTTTTCAATCCTTGGTTGATGTAGATGAAGAGTTAAAGACAGTTCCCGAGCTTGCAACTTGGCAGGTGATTTCAGCTCGGCATTATCGTTTTACGCTAAAACCAAATATTGCACGTTTCCATAATGGTGAGGAATTAACGACACAAGATATTCTGGCATGCTATAAATATATTTTAGATTTAAAAAATGCTTCGCCACATCAGGGGAACTTGTCACACATTAAACAGATTAAAGTACTTGATGATCATAGAATTGATTTTTATTTATCACGTAAAGATATTTTATTCCCAGCTAGATTAAGCATTGGGATCCCCTCAGCCAAATCGACAGTTGTCGGTAATGGTGCGTTCAAAATAAATAATGCAAGTTCAATGTCAGTGGTG
>JALTKP010000012.1 GCA_027078075.1 Gammaproteobacteria bacterium
GATGTTTTTGAAAAGGCTGTCTTCATGACAGCCTTTTCTGTCTTAGGACATAATGGTTGATAATAAATGAGTCTGTTATGAGTAATGCACCCTATAAATTACGCGAACTAAAACCACATACTTTTATTTACGAAGTAGAAAATGCTTTGTCCGATGAATTATGTGATGAGATGGTAGCGCGTTTCGAAGCGAACCCAGAGCAACAACATAATGGGCGCATTGGTCAGGGTGCAGATGAAGAACAATCAATCAAACGTTCGACAGACTTACGTATTACAGGGCGAAGCAATTGGAATGATATTGATACAAAATTATTTGAATCAATCAGCGAAGCCTTAAGCCAACTTTCTGCCGAGTTTCCTTTTTTTGCAGTGAATCAATTTCAAGACAAAGGTTACCAACTACAACGCACTAATGAAGGTGAATTTTATCACTGGCATATTGATGGCGGACCCGGTGAATTTAGTCAGCGTCAACTAGTAGCGATTTGGTATTTAAACGATGTCGATGGCCCTGGCGGTACAACTGATTTTGCTTTGCAGGAAATTAGCGTTAAACCACAACGTGGTAAGTTAGTTTTGTTCCCACCATTTTGGACACATATCCATCGTAACGCGACTTTAGAAAAAGGTGTCAAGTATATCGCTACTACCTGGGTTTGTTTCTCTTAAACAAACTGCGTTGGCAATTCGATGAGTCTTACTTTAATTTTAGTCTTAACCTTGGTGTGCGTGTTTACTTACGCCTTTGAAATCACCTTTGGTTTAGCTGGCACTATTATTATGTTATCGGTGATGTCGTATTTCATTGATGCAAAAGTACTGGTGATCTATTCAATCTTGCCACAAATATTAGTGGCAACGATTGGTTTATCGCGATCGCCAAAAACCGTTAACTTAAAAGTACTGGCTGGCATGGTGGTAGTAGCTGCATTTGGTTCACTATTGGGCTTTTATATTTTTAATCGCATCCCAATTGATGCGTTTCGAATGTTGTTAGCCGTCGCCATATTTTTATTTGGTTTATATTTAGTCGCAGCACCAGGGCGATTAAAAATAAATGGATTCATTGGACGCATATTAGATTTTGTTGCGGGGATATCACAAGCCTTATTCGGCATTAGTGGCCCCATAGCCATGACACGACTAATATCAACACACACTGATAAGCTGGTTATTAGAAACTATGCGCTGGCCTTTTTCCTTTCATTGAATGTGTTCCGTGGAATAGGTTATGCGATCAATGGTTCTGTTACAGCACCGATAGTAGAAATGATGCTTATTTCTGCACCGATTCTGGCAATAACCCTTTGGTATTCAAACCATCTGCACTTCAAAGTGGCGGATGCACATTTTAAACGGGTTGTAGCGTGGATTATCCTCTTTGGTGGTGTGTCATTATTTTTCGCCCAAGCTAACTAAATGTGTATTTTTAAGTATAATCAATGTAATTGAAATAAAGATTAAGTAACTATGACTGATACCTATATTTATGCCGCAAAATTAGATCAAGTAAAACCCGGTAAAATGTTCCGCGTTAAACTGGAAGAAAAATTAATTCTATTGGCAAATGTCGACGGCACCGTACATGCCTGTGATGAAATGTGTACCCACGAAGAAGTGTCGCTAGCACTAGGTGCTTTGCAAGGTAACTGTATCAAATGTTCATTACACGGCAGTCGGTTTGATTTGCTAACAGGTAAACCACTTGATGAACCTGCTGATGAAGACTTACGGATCTACCCAGTAAAAATTGAAGACGACTCGATACTAGTAAACATTAATTAAAGACAAGCAAACGCTGTTCGTTGACTAACAACGACAGCGGTATTTTGATGGAGAGTAATATGAGTAATGCCGAAGCCGAAGCAAAGGAATTAATGCGTTCAATTATTCAACGCGTTGCCACAGGTCCTGAGCTGAGTAAAGACATTGAGCAAGAAGAAGCGCGTGCCGGAATGAAAGCTATCTTAGATGGCTACATTGATCCGGTACAGTCAGCGATTTACTTAATTGGCCTGCGTATGAAACGTGAAACGCCAGAAGAAAACCG
>JALTKP010000013.1 GCA_027078075.1 Gammaproteobacteria bacterium
CCATGGGCAGTGCAATCACCAAACGATCAAGCGGTAGCTAAGACAGAACAGAAGCAAGAAGAGTCAAAAGAGAAGGCTAACAAATGAGGCTTAATACCAAACTGTCCATTATGTTGCTATCAAGTGTATTTTGCGTGAGTGCAGTGCAAGCATCAGGTGTACAAAATAATGGCGTTTATGCTTCGCAATACAATCCATGGCGAACTCAGCCTCAACAGTGGGGTTATCAGAATAGATCTTATAACCGCGCAACAACAGGACAGGAAATGGGTGTTAGGCCACAAATGCTTTATTCAGCACCATTAAACCGTATTCCTGCGCGCCAGTTTGAGTACCGCCGTTATATTCAACAAGTAAACCCTTATTACTCCAACCAAATGCCATGGTGGTCCGACCAGACTGCAGTGCCTTATGGACCATGGGCTTTTGGTAATAATGGGTCAAATGGTTTTTGGTAAATAGTTTTTTAAACAGATGATAAATGTCGCTTCCTGCATTTTTCATCTGCACTTTTTGTGGGAAGAGTAGTCTGCATAAAATGTAAACTGCAAAACGTAAGGAGAGTGTTATGAAAAAAGTAAACAAATTGTTAGCTGCTGCTATCATTGTTGGTGCTGCTGCGGCACCTTTGTCTACTGCACAGGCGTGGTGGGGTCCTTGGGGCGGTGGTCCTTGGAACGGTGGTGGCCCTTGGAATAACGGTTACAACAACAGCGGTAATGGTTGGGGTAATGGTAACGGCTGGGGCAATGGCAATGGCTGGGGTGACGGTAATATGTCATTCAACATGGGTGGTCGCACTAGCGGTAACGCGAGTGGTTACGGCAATGGCTATGGCAATGGTTACGGCAATGGTTACGGCAACGGCTATGGTAATCCATATAATGGTGGCGGTTATGCGCCAGCACCTTATGGTTACGCGCCACCACCAGCACCATACGGTTATCCACCAGCACCATACGGCTACGCGCCACCTGCTCCTGCAGCTGCGCCAGCTAAGTAAGTCCCGTTGTTACACACTCTGCTTTATGCAGAGTGTGTACACGGTTTTAATTTGTAAAGAAATGAGGAAAGTAAGATGATTCGGTTAAGGCAACTTATATTAACTGTGATTGGTTTAGCCATTACTAGTAGTGTTACGGCACAAAATCCAGGTAAACCTTTTTCTGCGACGGCAGTGCAAATTACGCCGCAGGGTGTTGTACAAACACGGATCACGATTTCTCAAAAAGCAATTAGAAACGAGTATGAACAAAACGGTCATAAGATGATCGAGCTTATTTTTCCAGATGAAAATAAACGGATTATGTTATTTCCTAGACAAAAAGTATTTATTGAACAATATGCGCCATCGTTTCCTGATCGTCGAGTTACTGATGGTGATAGTCCCTGTGAAAAATTGGTTGGCACAATTTGTCGCAAGGTAGGTGATGAAGTTGTAAATGACATCAAAACCGAAAAGTGGGAATTTACTCGAGTAGTAAAAGGACGTCCCGTACACACATTGCATTGGATTGATCGTAAGCGTCAATTGCCAATTAGAGAATTCTCTGCAGATGGCTCTGTCGTTGAAATGTTTTTCTTGGGTAATGAAGAAATCAATAAACGCAAAGCTGAAAAATGGCGTATGCAGCTGATGTCGGCTGATGGGCAGCGTTCACAATTTTTACAGTGGTATGATCGTGAATTAAAGTTGGTTATTCGTGAAGAACATCCTGATGGTTATGTCAGGGAGTTACGTGACATTAAAGTAGGTAAGCAAAAGAAAAGTTTGTTTACAATCCCCAAAGGCTATGAACGACGTGTAAAACCGCCGCTACCACAAGGTAAAGCTGGGTGAGGTTAGTTTCAGTAGCAATGTTGTTATTGGCATTTGCTGGTCAGGCGCAAGCTTGGTGGAATAATCCTTATAGTTCCATTCCTAGTCGGACAGGATATTGGCCAAGTGTTTGGCCTGCTTATGTGCCACCACAATATGGCAATGTGCCGTTTGGTGGTTGGAATGTAAAAGGAAGTATGAATCAACGCGGTGATACGCATTTTGTGATTGAGTATCATGGTAATATTTACGATATGCCATTTGGAAATCGATATGGTTACCCTCCTGCATATCAAGCTTATCCTGGTTTTAGACCAAACCAGAATATTATGAATGGTTGGCGACGATAAATGATTACAGTTGTAGCGAATTTGAAAGGTGGTTCGGGTAAAAGCACAGTTAGTTTTAATCTGGCGATCTGGTTGTTAAACCAAGGTCATGAGGTTCAAGCATTTGATCTTGATCCGCAACTTACTTTTCATGATGTTGCACAAATTAGAAAGGATGAAGAGCACCAACCTGAATTGGAAGTGATGGCAGTTGAAACACTTTCTGTTGAGGTTAATCCTGCTGCTGAAGTGATTTTTGATGTTGGTGCAGCAAACCCAGAAGGGATGCGTGAAGCAATACGACACGCTAATCGAATTATTATTCCGGTACCGCCGAGTCAACCGGATGTTTGGGCAACACAACGATTCTTAAAGATTGTTCGTGAAGCACGCGAAGGCATGGACGAACAATTAGAAATAATTGTTTTTGTAAATCGTGCTGATACACATCACGCAGTACGCGAATCGGATGATACAGAAGCGGCTTTAGAGCAGTTGCCTGATGTCACTGTCTTGCCACAACGATTGTATCAGCGAACAATTTACAGACGTTCGATGAGTGAAGGTTTAGCCGTTTTTGAATTATGGCGTGGCAGTAAAGGTTCGGATGAGTTCGATGCATTTGCCAACGCTTTGTATAGTAATTAAGAGAAGGTAATGAAAGATGAGTGAAGTAGACTCAACTGAAAACAAGATTGCGATGGATGAGGTTGCTGAAAAGCGACCGGCTGCAAACAAAAAAGGTTTCGTCGGGACGATTGTTTTTTTAGTGATTGTTGCTGGGATTGGCGGTGCTGGTTGGTATTTCCAATCTATGTGGCTACCACAAGTACAACAAAAGTATCAGCAAGCACAAACCATGATGCATGATTTTATCTCGCCAAAGAAAGTTGATCCAATGGCAGCCCCAATGCCTCATGCGATGGAAGACTCGGATGATGACAATGCACCTCAATACGTTGTTTCCGCTATCGTTGATCCTGAAACTGTTGCTGTTACCGAGGAAGCAGTTACAGAAACAGCGCCGATAGAAACTAATACAGAGCAAACTGGAGAAGCAGAAAATAATCAAGTTGAAAGCGTTACCGCTGAGATTGAAGAAACAACCGAAGCATTAAAAACAGAGACAGTAGAAATAGCAGAAAGAAAGCCTGCTGAAACAGAAGCAGTAGTAGTCGAGGCAGAAACCGGAGTGGCAGCAGAGTCTGTTGCTAAAGCTACCTTTATGCCAGAAGAAGTAGCGGAAACAGCGACCTCTGAACCTGATGCCACAATACCCAGCAGTGATGTATTGAGTCCTACTACAGCTGAAAAAACAGTTTCTCCAATGCCAAAGAAATCTGTCGACTTAGCACAAGCACGACAAGCATTTTGGCAACGTGATTTACCCAAAGCGGAAGCACTCTATAAGCAACAAATAGAAACAGCTAAACCGGATGCAAACAGCTGGGGTGAATTAGGTAATATTTATTACTTACAAGCAAAATGGAAACAAGCCGCTGCAGCTTATACAGAAGCCGCTCTGCTGTTACTTGATAAAGGGGATTTTCCTCAGGCGATGTTCATGCGCTATATCGTTACGGGGTTAGACCCTGCTCAGACACAACGGATAGATGAACGTCTTGAAGCATTACAAGCACCAATAAACGGTTAGTAAAGTGTTCTTGAAGGAATAAGGAGATAAAGATGTCTATGAGAAATAGCTTATTAGCAGCAGCCGGCTTTATTGCAGTCATGGCTGTAGCACTTATCTATCTCGGTGATGGTTCAGAGCATGGAATGCTCTTATCACAGGAAAGTGAAAAATCGAGTTCAATTGATGATGCGAGGAAGGCTTTTTGGGCACGTGACTTACCCAAAGCAGAGCGACTCTACCGGATATTAACCAAAGACACTGATGCGGATATTAATGCATGGGGTGAGCTTGGCAATATTTATTACATGCAAGCGAGATGGAAAGAAGCCGCTAAAGCATATGCAGAAGTTGCCTTGCGCTTGATTGATAAAAAAGATTTACAGCAGGCTGCGTTCTTTCACCGTTTAGTTAGCCAAATGGATCAGGAACAGTCAGCGCGAATTAATCAACACTTACGTAGTTTAAATACTAAACAACAAACTAAGTCTTAAGAATAGGGAGTAATAATATGGGCATTCTTGGCAGATTATTCGCATTAATAGGGTTTTTGGTTGTTGTTGTCGCCATTAGTTGTGGGTTGTATTTTCAAAAAGAAATTCAGGCGATGCAGCAATTCGATGAAAAAGCCGCTGATGTCTATATGAAGATGATGAGCACAGTCCTGGAAACAGGTAATGCCGCTGAAGCGACTGTTTGGCGTGTCCCTCTTTCTGATGGCGTGAGTCCTGCTGATGCAGAGGAAGCAATGAAAGCAGTTGCCAATGAATACAATATTAAGAATGTGGGCGAGTTGCCACTCAGTAAACAAGTGTCACTGATGACGGGTAAGAAATACCGAACGCTCAAAATATTTATGTTTTGTGATCCACTTACAGCGGTTAAAATGCTCGATTATAGTGATGCCTTTTCTGCTTATTTGCCATGCCGAGTGGCAATGGTGGAAGATAAACAGGGTAAAGTTTGGCTTTATACGTTGAATATGGATTTGATGATTTATGGTGGTAAAACTTTACCAGCAGACCTGAAAAAAGAAGCAATGAAGGTTAAGGAAACAATTCTTGCTATTATGCACCGCGGTGCTGATGGTGATTTTTAAAATAATAATAATGATTTTACATTGAGTACGAGCTGTTTGTGGAGTGGAGGTCTGCGCAGTAGGTTATTAATTTAGATTTAGGAGTTTGCAATGAGTAACGATAAAAGCGCGACAGACGAAGCTTTGGCCGCTTCATGTGATGAAGGTGACTGTGGTCAACCTGATTGTGAAAAATGTCAGGATCCAGCTATTGCTGAAAAGAAATCGATGGAAGAGTGCATGGGGCGAAGCATGGAAACGCTGTCGAAAGCCTTTACAGCGAGTGCTCGACGTTGGGAAATGATTGTTTACCCTTCTTTGTTCGCTTTCATTTTGTTAGCTGGTTATGGTTTTTATCTGATTTTCAGTCTGACTGAAGATGCGCACCAGATGGCTAAGAATATGCAAAACATCTCGGATAATATGACAGTAATATCAGAAAGTATGATTCTGGTGTCTCAAAACACTAATAATCAAACTCAAGCGATGCAGAAAATGGTCAACAATATGAATGCCATGAACCAGTCAATGAATAAGATGAGTCATGACATGGCAGTGATGAACTACAGTGTGTCTCGTCCAATGAATAAGATAAACAGCTTTATGCCGTGGTAGCTGTAGTTACTTAAGCTTCTAGCGAAGCTTAAGGGCGCAAAAAAGCCGCTCATTGAGCGGCTTTTTTATGTCTTACCTTAATACCTACGCCATGCTGCGAACGTGGTTGTTAAGACGGCTCTTATGACGAGCAGCTTTGTTCTTGTGAACTAAGCCTTTGCTGACCAAACGGTCAATTGCTGGTACGGCCAGCTTGTAAGCAGCGCTAGCCGCGTCTTTGTCATTTGAAGCAATTGCCTTAACGACGTTTTTGATGCGTGTACGCATTAATGAACGCATGCTGGCGTTGTGCTGACGGTGATTTTCCGCCTGACGAGCGCGTTTCTTTGCTTGTGCTGAGTTAGCCATTGTTGCCTGTATCCTGTCTAAATATCGTGTTCGAGAAAGCGCGTTACTATGCTGATTTTATGCGCATTTGTCAAATTATCTTGCAAAGTAGCTATTTTGGCGTTGGGACTGGGCATGCTATGCTAGCCGCAATGAAAAATGAAACAAAAACAGTTAGTTATAAGCACATAGGTCGAGCTGTAAAAGCATGAGTGGGCGATTATTCAAATCTACCGTCGTGGTTGGTGGTAATACCCTGATTTCTAGGGTGTTGGGATTGGCTCGAGATATCGTGATTGCGCGGTTTTTTGGCGCAGGTGCTGCCACAGATGCCTTTTTTGTCGCTTTTAAGATCCCCAATTTTTTCCGCCGGCTATTTGCCGAAGGTGCATTTTCACAGGCATTTATCCCTGTTTTGGCAGAAACCCGCGTTAACGATAAGGATGATCTCAGCGAAACCAAGAAGCTGATCGTTAATACCGTCGGTACTTTGGGTGGCATTTTACTGCTGCTGACTTTGTTGGCAGAATTAGCTGCTCCTTGGATAATTATTGTTTTTGGCCCCGGTTTTTATCTGGAAGGGGGAGAAAAGTACGATCTTACCGTGCAAATGTTGCGGATTACCTTTCCATATTTAATGCTTATTTCCTTAACGGGCTTAGCTGGAGCAGTGTTAAATAGTTTTGGTCGCTTTGCAGTAGCGGCATTTACCCCTGTTTTATTAAATTTAAGCCTGATTGGCGCGGCGATTTGGCTGGCACCGATGATGGAGCAGCCAGTAGTGGCGCTTGCATGGGGGGTTTTCATTGCTGGTCTGGCACAATTGGGTTTTCAATTACCGTTTTTAGCACGACTCGGCATGCTTGGTATGCCCAAGTGGGGACGTGCTCACGCAGGTGTACGTAAAATCATGCGACTGATGCTGCCAGTGATTATAGGCTCGTCTGTTTTACAAATTAATTTGGTTATTGACACTATTATCGCCTCATTTCTGTTTACAGGTAGTGTAACTTGGCTGTATTACGCAGATCGGATGGTCGAGTTTCCGCTGGGGGTTTTTGCGATTGCTCTCAGTACCGTAATTTTACCAACCTTGTCACGTCAGCACGCTGAATCTAACCCAGAACAATTTGCTAAGACCTTGGATTGGGCATTGCGGTTAGCCTTGGTTATAGGCTTGCCAGCAACATTAGGATTGTTTCTATTGGCAGAGCCGATTTTGACTAGCCTCTTTGAGTACGGTGACTTTGCTGCGAGTGATGTGAAAATGGCCGGTTTGGCGCTGATGGCATATTCCGTAGGCTTGCCTGCATTTATCTTAATTAAGGTGTTGGCACCGGCTTATTATTCACGCCAAGATACAAAAACACCAGTTAAAATAGCGATTAAGGCGATGATTTTGAATATCACCTTAAACGGGGTGTTTGTGCTGCCGATGGTTTATTTTGGCATGACAGGCCCGCATGCCGGCTTAGCCTTGGCAACGGGCTTAGCCGCATGGTTGAATGCTTGGTTACTTTGGCGCGGTTTGCAGCAACAGAGGCTATTTCAGGCGCAACCAGGCTGGGGTAAATTAATCTGGCAGGTGTTGGCTGGTTTAATCGTCATGGCGGGTATTTTAATTTGGGGAATTGAGCCTCAGTCATTGTGGTCAGGTTGGAATTGGTCACAACGTGTCTGGGAATTATTGTTGTGGATCTCAGTTGCGGCGATTGCTTATTTACTGATGCTGCTTGCATGTGGGCTACGACTTGCTGATTTACGTACAAAATGATCATCTTGCCGCTTGTTTCTAGAGCATTTTTGCCACGCGCACCTTATAATAGCTCGTTTCAGGCAAACTAGATCGACATGGAACTGATTCGCGGTTTTTACAATTTGAAATCACAGCATCGAGGTTGCGTGGCGACCATTGGTAATTTTGATGGTGTGCACCTTGGACATCAAACCGTGTTGGGTCAGTTGGCAGATAAAGCCGCCGAGTTGGGTGTGCCTTCGGTAGTGATTAGTTTTGAGCCTTATCCAATGGAATATTTTTCCGCAGATAAAGCACCGGCACGATTAACGCGCTTGCGCGAAAAAATACGCGCCTTGAGTCGTTATTCTGTTGATAGAATGTTGTGCTTAAGATTCGATAAAAAATTTGCGGAGCAACCGGCGCGTGAGTTTATCGATAAGGTTTTGATTGAAGGTTTAGATGTCCGTTACCTAGTCGTGGGAGATGATTTTCGTTTTGGTCATCAACGTGCGGGTGACTTTGCTTTGCTCGAAGAAGTGGGTAAGCAACAAGGTTTTGAAGTGGTGCACCTGCATACGTTTAATATTGATAATGAACGCGTTAGTAGCACGCGCGTTCGCAAAGCACTCGAGGTCGGTGATATGGCTGCGGCAGAAAAGTTATTAGGTCGACCATATCGAATGTGCGGGCGTGTTGCACATGGTGATAAACGTGGGCGGACAATAGGCTTTCCAACGGCGAATATTCATTTACATCGCAAGAAGACACCCGTTAAAGGGGTATTTGCGGTAGAACTATTTGGCATTAAAGG
>JALTKP010000014.1 GCA_027078075.1 Gammaproteobacteria bacterium
ATATCTGAGTGGATTAGGCCACAGCATTTTTCATAGCCACGAGGGGCGCCGCAAAGGCAGGTAGTTGAGTCATTCATCAGCTGATTATAACTAACCAGAGGCGCTTTCGACAATGCGCACAAAAATAGTGCATAGAGGAGGGTTAGTGACTTATCAGTAAACCTATGTGGTAGAAAGCGGTGCAAACATGATAATGTTGGTGCAATTTTGAAGAATAATAATTAAAAGCATTTTCAGCCATCTAGGGGGAATACAATGGAAACACTTCAATCGGGTAGCAATACGCTCTTTATACTTTTAGGTGCCATTATGGTGTTGGCGATGCATGCCGGCTTTGCCTTTCTTGAAGTGGGCACTGTGCGAAAAAAGAATCAGGTCAATGCTCTAGTTAAGATTATTGCTGATTTTGCAGTTTCTACCATAGCTTATTTTTTCATTGGTTATTACGTTGCCTACGGTTTGGGCTTTTTTGAAAGCGCTGAGATTTTGTCACAGAAAAATGGCTATGAACTAGTTAAGTTCTTCTTCCTGCTGACCTTTGCGGCGGCTATTCCCGCGATTATTTCAGGTGGTATTGCTGAGCGGGCACGGTTTAATCCACAGTTGATTGCCAGCCTATTAATTGTCGCAGGCCTTTATCCATTCTTTGAAGGCATTGTTTGGAATGGTAATTATGGTATTCAGGATTGGTTGGAAACCACTTATGGCGCGCCATTCCAGGATTTTGCCGGTTCTGTGGTGGTGCATGCCGTAGGAGGCTGGATTGCCTTGGCGGCGGTGTTATTGCTTGGTCCTCGTCATGGTCGTTATGGCAAGAATGGTGAAATATCAGCGCACCCGCCATCAAGTATTCCTTTTTTAGCACTCGGCGCTTGGGTGTTAACTGTTGGTTGGTTTGGTTTTAACGTGATGTCAGCACAAACCATTGATGCAATTAGTGGTTTAGTGGCGGTGAATTCACTGATGGCAATGGTGGGCGGTATTTTGGCTGCGTTAATTGTTGGTAAAAATGACCCAGGTTTTATCCATAATGGTCCTTTAGCAGGGCTTGTAGCTGTGTGTGCAGGCTCGAGTCTGATGCATCCGCTCGGTGCATTGGCGACGGGGGTTGTTGCAGGTGCTTTGTTTGTTTGGATGTTCACCATGACACAAAATCGCTGGAAAATTGATGACGTACTCGGTGTATGGCCTTTGCATGGCTTATGTGGTGCCTGGGGTGGTATTGCAGCTGGGATCTTTGGGCAGCAAGCGCTTGGAGGCATGGGCGGTGTGGCATTTATGTCGCAACTGATTGGTACGGCAATGGGCGTGGGTATCGCTTTTGTCGGTGGTTTGATTATTTACGGCACAATTCGTCAGTTAGTCGGTATCCGTTTAAGTGAAGAAGAGGAATACCACGGTGCTGATTTGAGTATCCACAAGATTAGTGCGGAGCCTTAAATGGCTCTGGCGCTAGCCAAAATCCGCCTAAAATGCTAAGTTTGGCGCCCTTTTTTTGAGTAGTTGATTGAAATGGCGCGCAAACTCTTTATTAAAACCTTCGGTTGTCAGATGAATGAATATGATTCATCACGAATGGCTGATGCTCTGCATGATTCCCATGATTTGGAACGTACTAATGATCCAGCTGAAGCGGATGTATTATTGCTTAACACCTGCTCAGTACGAGACAAGGCACAAGAAAAAGTATTTTCTGAATTGGGTCGCTGGAATCAACTCAAACAAAATCGTCCAGAATTAGTGATTGGGGTTGGTGGCTGTGTTGCCAGCCAAGAAGGTGAAGCGATTCGTTTACGTGCACCGTACGTTGATATTATTTTTGGCCCACAAACCTTGCATCGTTTGCCAGAGATGTTGACGGATACTGAGAAAAAACATCAGCCGAGTATCGATGTTAGTTTCCCTGAAATAGAAAAATTTGATCGCCTGCCAGAACAAAAAGCAGATGGCCCAACCGCCTTTGTTTCGATTATGGAAGGTTGCAGCAAATATTGCACTTTCTGTGTAGTACCTTTCACCCGTGGCGAAGAAGTGAATCGTCCGTTTGATGATGTAATTGCTGAAGTAGCAGGGTTAGCAGCACAAGGCGTGCGCGAAGTGAATTTATTAGGTCAAAATGTAAATGCATATCGTGGTGTGATGCATGATGGCGATATTGCTGATTTAGCCTTATTAATTACTTATGTCGCTGCGATTGATGGTATTGATCGAGTTCGCTATACGACCTCCCATCCAATGGAAATGAATGACAGCCTCATAAATGTTTACGCCGAGGTGCCAGAGCTAGTGAGTCATTTACACTTACCAGTTCAAAGCGGCTCAGATCGCGTATTGGCAGCAATGAAGCGTAACCACACAGCCGATGATTACATTAAAATTATTCAGCGTTTGCGTGAAGTTCGTCCTAACTTAAGTATGTCATCTGACTTTATTATCGGTTTCCCAAATGAAACGGATGAAGATTTTGAAGCCACTATGAATTTAATTGAAACAATTGGTTTTGATCAGTGTTTTAGTTTTATTTACAGTCCTCGTCCTGGCACGCTCGCGGCAGACATGGAAGATGCTGTGCCATTGAATGTTAAACAGGCGCGCTTAAAACGATTACAAAAACGTATTAATGAAATGGCAGCAGATATCAGTGCCTCGATGGTCGGCAGTGTGCAAAAAGTGCTTGTGACTGGCGTGTCACGCAAGGATGACAAGGAAATGAGCGGCCGTACAGAGAATAATCGTGTGGTGAATTTCCCTGCTGATGCTAGCCTAATTGGTCAGTTCGCCAATATAAAAATTACCGAAGCGTTACCTAATTCCCTACGTGGTGAGCTGGCAAACTAAGTATTGTTTGCATTGCACAGCTGCATTTACTATCTTTTAATCAGTAACTAATAGCGCGAGTGACGCCAGACCATTTTGAGCGATAAAAACCAATCTAGCCAGTTTGTACTGGAACCCACCGATAACCATCGACTAGTTAATCTGTGTGGCCAATTCGATGAACACCTACGGCAAATAGAACGAGCACTGGGTGTTGAAATTAATAACCGTGGTAATCAATTTGAAGTGATTGGTGAAAGCCGATCAGTGCGAGCTGCCGGTGATGTATTATCAGGTCTTTATGTTGAAACTGATACCGCGCCACTGAACCCTGAAAGTGTACATTTATATTTACGTGGCTCGGGTATCGAAGAACTTGATGCGCCACCGATGGGTGGAGAGCAAGTCAGCATTCGTACTCGTCGTGGTGTGATTAAATCACGCACACCGAATCAACAATCTTATTTACGTAATGTAAAACATTATGATATTAATTTTGGTGTCGGTCCTGCCGGTACCGGTAAAACATATTTAGCGGTTGCTTGCGCGGTGCAGGCATTAGAGCAGGAAGAAGTTCGACGTATTTTATTAGTCAGACCTGCAGTTGAAGCAGGTGAGCGTCTTGGTTTCTTGCCCGGCGATTTAGCGCAAAAAGTCGATCCATATTTACGACCTTTATATGATGCCTTATATGAAATGCTCGGCTTTGAACGCGTTACAAAATTAATGGAACGCAATGTAATAGAAGTTGCACCGTTAGCGTACATGCGTGGTCGTACCTTGAATGAATCGTTTGTGATCTTAGATGAAGCGCAAAATACCACCACAGAACAAATGAAAATGTTTTTAACGCGGATTGGTTTTGGCTCTAAAGCGGTTATCACGGGTGATGTAACACAAATAGATTTACCTAAACATGTTAAATCAGGTTTACGTCATGCTGTTGAAGTATTGGACGATGTGAAGGGAATTAGTTTTAGTTTCTTTAAGTCTAAAGATGTTGTCAGGCATCCTCTGGTTGCTCGTATCGTAAATGCCTATGAAGCACATGATTCCAACGAAGAACACTTATAATGATTGATCTGCAATTACAATTTGCTAGTCAGTCAAAAAAGTTACCGGATTCCAAGCGCATGGAAGACTGGGTTAGACAATCCTGTCCGGATAACGATCAGGTATCGGTTGGTATTCGGATCGTTGATGAAGAAGAAAGCGCACAGTTAAATGAGCAATATCGTCATAAGCAGGGAGCAACCAATGTGTTGTCTTTCCCGTTTGAATCACCTCACATGCCAGATGATTTAGATGAAGATGACGATATGTTGGAAGATTTTCTGGGTGATCTGGTGATTTGTGCCCCTGTAGTTGAAATGGAAGCCGAGCAACAAGCAAAACCTTTAGAAGCGCATTGGGCGCATATGGTGGTTCATGGCGTACTGCACTTACAAGGCTATGATCACGTTGAAATGGCACAAGCTGAGCAAATGGAAGACATTGAACGCCATATAATGGAAGGTTTAGGATTTCCAGACCCGTATCAAGAAGAATAATGCCTGTCATTTATAAGGTTTTTGCATAGCGTAATGACCTAAAATTATCGTATAATGCGCGTCCTTTTAGTAATAGGGAGTGGGATTGAATATCTCATGAACGAAGACCGACATAGTACCGAGCCCATGCAACGCTCATGGTTTGAAAGACTAAGCCAAGTGTTGATGGGCGAACCCCAAGATCGCGACCAACTTGTAGAGTTACTTCGCGATGCCGAACAGCGCAATCTGCTTAACCCCGATGCACTCGCCATGATTGAAGGTGTGTTGCAGGTGTCTGAAATGCAGGTGCGTGACATCATGATTCCACGTTCACAAATGGTTGTAATTGACCGTGATGCTGAACTAGATGAATTTCTACCAATGGTGATTGAAGCTGCCCATTCGCGTTATCCAGTGATTGGCGAAAATAAAGATGAAGTCATCGGCATGTTGCTGGCGAAAGATTTATTACCCTTTACTGCCGGTGGTGAGGCTAAGCAATTTGATTTGCGTGAGATCCTGCGTCCAGCGGTATTTGTGCCTGAAAGCAAGCGTCTCGATGTATTGCTAAAAGAATTCCGTTCCAGCCGTAATCATATGGCGATTGTAGTTGACGAATACGGTGGTGTTGCAGGTGTTGTGACCATTGAAGATGTATTGGAACAAATTGTCGGTGAAATCGAAGATGAATATGATTTTGATGAAGGTACTTCGATTATGCAATTAACTGATAATGAGTTTACGGTTAAGGCACTTACCACAGTTGAAGAATTTAACGAATACTTTCATACCAATTTTAGCGATGATGAATTTGACACCGTAGGTGGCCTTGTCATTAATAGCTTTGGACATATGCCAAAACGTGGAGAAATCAGTGTGATTGATGATCTGCAGTTTAAAATATTGCGCGCAGATAATCGTCGCGTTCATTTACTTAAGGTTGAACGTTTAGAGCAAGCAGTTAGCGCAACAGCTTAAAACGCTAAATCACAATAAAAATAATATGGTGTGATAGAAACTAATAAAAACTCAGCGTACCTGAAGAATGCTTTAGCTGTGTTAGCGGGTGTGCTTTCGGTTGCGAGTTTTGCGCCATTTGATTTTTTCCCACTGGTGTTTATTGCACTATTTGGATTACTTTGGTTACTGAAAAGTATTACGCCACGTCAGGCATTTTGGCGTGGCTTCTATTTTGGTGTTGGTCTTTTCGGTGCGGGTATTTCATGGGTCTACATCAGTATTCATGAGTTTGGGCATACTCCTGCAATATTAGCTGCATTTTTAACGCTTTTATTAGTCGCTTACCTTTCTCTTTTCCCCGGTTTATTTGCATGGTTAGTTCAACGTTTTAGGATTAGTGAAAAACCGTTACTGTTTTTATTCATGGTGCCAGCATTGTGGACATTAACAGAGTGGATCCGAGGCACTTTGTTCACAGGTTTCCCTTGGCTCAATATTGGTTATAGTCAAATTGATACATGGCTAGTCGGTTATGCACCCGTTATGGGGGTTTATGGTCTTGGCTTTCTAATGATGCTGTCAGTGACAGCGGTATTTTTATTACCACGTTACAAAGTGGTTTCGCTAGCTTTGTTAGTTGCTATTTGGGCAAGTAGTTGGTCATTACAATTTATTGAATGGGCAACACCGGCCGGAAAGGCACTTAATGTCACTTTGTTGCAGGGGAATATCTCGCAATTAAATAAATTTCAGCCTGAAAATCGTGCGCGGATTATGAGTTTGTATGAAGAACTTACTTTAGAGAATTTAGATGCTGACCTAATCGTTTGGCCAGAAACGGCAGTACCAGCTTTTTACCATGCTGTTGCTGGAAATTATATTAGCGATATATTAAAAGTAACACGTGAAGCTGGTGTAGATTTATTGTTGGGTGTTCCGATAAAAAAAGTTACCGCAGATAGTGAGCGGGTTCACTATTATAATAGTGCCGTTGCTTTAGGTACTGAGTTTGGTGTTTATAATAAGCGACATTTGGTGCCTTTTGGAGAAGTTGTCCCATTTGGTGATGTGCTTCGCGCTATTGGTGGGATTTTTAATGTACCTTTATCAGACTTTAGTACTGGTGGAATTCAGCCACCGCTGAGTCTTGCTGGTCAAAAAGCGGCTATTTCAATTTGTTATGAAATTGTTTTTGGTGAGGAGCTGGCACAAACAGCAGGCGATTCAACCATGCTTATTAATATCAGTAATGATGCCTGGTTCGGTGATTCACTGGCACCGAAACAACATTTTTCGATGGCAAGAATGCGTGTTAGAGAAATGGCACGGCCACTCTTGAGGGCAACTAATACAGGGATAACGGCTTTTGTTGATCATAAGGCGTTTGTGACTAAACAAGCACCTTCATTTTCAGTTCAAGTGCTAAAAGGTCAAATACAACCAATGCAGGGTGAAACCCTATATGTGCGTTTTGGCAATACCATTATTTTAGTAATTATTAGTTTGATTTTGGTATTAGGTGGTGTGGCTTTGCATCGATATCACCAAAGTGACTAAAATCACCTATACTCTGGAAAGAAATAAGGAAATATAAGGGAAAATATTATGCTTACTATTGCGTTAATCTTTTTTACTATTGCCATGCTCAGTTACCTTTGGTTGATTGTAGAGGGGTTTAAAGAGCATGTGTTATGGGGTATTGGGATTTTATTGGTTCCTTTTGTGCCGCTTATTTTTACAATCATGCATTGGCAAAGAGCCAAGAAGCCTTTTCTTATTAATGTAGTATCAACAATTTTGATCGTGGTGGTATTGTTTGAACCCATGTCTACGGCAATGGTTGAATCAGTAAAAATTGCTGAACGAATTCAGAATGGTGAAATTACTGAACAGCAAGGACAGGAATTAATGCAACAAAATATGATGCAAATTCTTTCCGGAAATAGTGCGCCTACTATATCAGATGAAGATTTAATGACACCGGAAGAAATACGTATTGAAAGTCTTCGTGCTGAACTAGAAGAGAAGAACAGACACGCTCGTGAATCTCAGGTGTATGCAGAAGAACAGGCGAAGAAAGTAGAAATCAAGGAAGAACAGTTGCGCCAAGTAAATATTTTCACACCGATAAAAGTTTCACAAGTAAAAAAATACGTTGGTAAACGATTGCGGGTTGTTAGTTTTGAAGGTATTGAGCGCCAAGGTATATTAAGAAGCGCCGGCTATGACAGGTTGACGCTGGATAGGAAATTGGCAGGTGGTCAATTTAATTTTGATATTCTGATTAAAGATATTAAGACTTTAGAAGTCCAGAAAACGGTTTTGAAATGAAGTAGCAATAAGCCCTCTTGGTCGTTATTACAACGCATGTTGAACGAGCAAGAGGGCGTTAAGAGATAATTTATATCTTACTCTTAAGTATGTCTCTTAAATTTTGTGCCATGACATTTGGGGCACGGTGGTACATGGCCTGTTTTGTGAAAATGAATTTCTTCACCACAATCAATGCAGGTTAAACTGCCAATGCCAACAATCTCACCTGTATGCCATTCACCTATTTCATTCGCTGTTTGCTCTAACTGTTTAAGTTCAAGTGTTGTTTGATCAGCAAGCTGGCTAAAGGCTTCAAGAACACGAGACTCAACTTGTTCAATATCAAAACGTAACCAATCAGCTAGTTCATTGCCTTCATTCTCTGCCAACCACTGTGCAGCGGCTTCAATATCTCGTTGCAGGTAGCCACTGATCTTATCAACTTCTTCGCGACCCAGTTCTTCAAGCTCGGTGGCATCTTCAAGCCGTTTTTCCAGCGTCGGTTTTAATTTGTCACTAACATCGATTACGCCGTCATAAACACGATGAAGCAACTTATTGTATGCCTCAATCAGCTTCATACTCAGATCTAACTTATCTGTCACGGTTATTATCCTCTAGAAATTTGTATTGATAATTTCACTCTGACCCTAAAGTGTTGTCAGGTCAATGATGTAGATCATATTTGTAAACCCATGATGAATTGTTTGTGATG
>JALTKP010000015.1 GCA_027078075.1 Gammaproteobacteria bacterium
ATTGATCTGCTCTATAAAGAGACAGCTGTTAGAGTAGACTTTGAGACAATTGATAAGCTGTGCCGACTTTTTAAATGCTCGGTAGGTGAATTATTTGAATTTGTCGAAGATTAACAGCGGTATGTTGTCGATATGAATGTTTAGTCATATAAGCAATTTGATAGCAGTAATCCAAATATAATAAAAATACTGGAAAAGTAGTCAATGACCCAATCAACAAACAACCTAGCCGCCTACTGCTGGTCTATCGCGGACTTATTACGTGGTGATTTCAAACAAAGCCAATACGGCAGAATCATTCTCCCGTTTACCTTATTACGCCGGTTGGAATGTGTATTAGAAGACTCCAAAGCAAGCGTGCTTGCCGAATATGAAAAAGTCCAGAAAATGGAAATTTCAGAAGAAGCGCAAGAAAAATTATTACTACGTGCGACCAAAGGTCTGTCGTTCTTCAACACCTCAAAAATGGATCTCTCCAAACTAGGTGAGTCGGGTATTAAAGATAATCTTGAATCGTATATCCAGAGTTTCTCAAAAGATGCGCGCGAGATATTTGAACACTTCAAATTCGGCGAGTTTATTGCCCAGCTTAACGATGCCAACCTTTTATACAAAATTGTTCAGAAAGTCAGAAATACAGACTTAAGCCCCAAAGCCATCTCTAACCATGAAATGGGCTTGGTGTTTGAAGAACTGATTCGTCGTTTTGCTGAAAGTTCAAATGAAACAGCCGGCGAACATTTCACCCCTCGCGATATTGTGCGCCTGACTACCTCTCTGGTGTTCTTAGAAGATGATGATGCCTTAACCGGTAAAGGCATTATTCGAACCATCTATGACCCCACTGCAGGGACAGGGGGCTTTCTCTCCTCGAGCATGGAATATGTACACGAATTAAATTCACAAGCGGTATTAAAAGCCTTTGGGCAAGAACTCAACCCTGAGTCATACGCTATCTGTAAAGCAGACATGCTCATCAAAGGGCAGGATGTGAGTAATATTAAATTGGGTAACACCTTATCCAATGATCAACTCTATGCAGATAAATTTGACTACATGTTATCCAATCCACCCTTTGGTGTAGATTGGAAAAAGATTGAATCCGATATTAAAGATGAACATACCCTAAAAGGGTTCGATGGCCGTTTTGGCGCAGGCTTGCCCAGAGTGTCAGATGGGTCATTGTTATTCCTGCTGCACTTAATCAGTAAACTAAGAGATGCATCCGAAGGTGGTGCGCGTATTGGTATTATCTTAAACGGTTCACCCTTGTTTACAGGGGGAGCAGGATCAGGTGAGTCTGAAATCCGTCGTTATATATTAGAAGCCGATTTACTCGAAGCCATTATCGCCTTACCCACAGACATGTTTTACAACACCGGCATTGCAACCTATGTTTGGGTGTTATCCAACAAAAAATCAGCTGAACGCAAAGGCAAAGTCCAACTCATTAATGGGGTAAACCTCTACGGTAAAATGCGAAAGTCATTAGGTTCAAAACGAAACATCATGGATGAAAGTGATATTGCCACCATTACACGCAACTTTGGTGCGTTTGAAGCGGTGGATGGCATTGAGTTAGATAAGCCCGAAGAACAAAAAAGTAATCGCGGTAGACAATCAGCTAATCCAAAAGCAGAAGCCCCTAAAACATTTTCTAGCAAAATATTTAATACCCATGAATTTGGTTATCGACGCATTACTATCGAACGGCCATTAAGAGAATCCTATCAGTTCAGTGATGAACGTATTGAAGGGTTACGCTTTGCACCTAAACCATTAAATGCCGTGATGAAGTGGGCTTACGAACACTATTCTGATACATGGACTGATGATGATAACTGTCCGAATTATGGTGATTTATCAGAACACGAAGAAGCTATTCGTAAATATATTAAAATCCATTTTAGTGAGCTTAAAGAGCCAAAAATTAAAGATTTACTAAAACAAGATACATGGTTAGAACAAAAAACAACCATGCTTAAAGCAAAGCAATTGCAACAAATTATTGGCACAGATCAGCATGATGATATGAATATGTATGGTGGTGCTATTAAAGCGGCTTGTGATAAACAAAACATCACATTAACAACAAAAGAGAAAACACGTATTGTTGCAGCGGTTAGCTGGAAAAACCCAGATGCAGAAAAGGTCATCAAGAAAATACATAAAGGAAAGGATAATCCAATTTATGGTTTGTTTGATGTGAATGGTCAGGTAGTTGAATATAAGCATGATGGTGATTTACGTGACTATGAAAATGTTGCACTTGATCCAACAAAATCAGTTAATGAAATTAACGAAGCCTACTTTGCAAAAGAAGTGCAACCTCATGTTCTTGATGCATGGATAAATGCAGATGTAAAAGATGAGAAAGATGAGGAGGTAGGTATTGTAGGGTATGAAATCCCGTTTAATCGGCATTTTTATGTGTATCAACCGCCAAGGGATTTAGTTGAGATTGATAAAGATTTGGATAAGGTGAGTGGTGAGATTATGAGTTTGCTCCAAGAGGTACATGTGTAATGGCAAGATTGTATCAAGCTTATTCAAAGTATAAAGAGACTGATTCTGAATGGATGGATAGGGTGCCTATTGATTGGGATGTGATGCCACTAAAGTTCGTGACATCAAGCAAAGTAAAAGATGGTCCTCATGAGACGCCAAAGTTTATTAATGAAGGGATACCATTTTTTTCTGTAGATGGTATTCAGGAACATCAACTTATTTTTGAAGGCTGTCGTTTTATTTCTAGGGATGATCACGAACGATTTTCATTAAAATGCAGACCTAAAAAAGGAGACGTTCTTTTAGGGAAAGCCGCTTCAGTAGGGAAAGTGGCATATGTTGATACGGATAATGAGTTTAATGTATGGTCGCCACTCGCGGTTATTACACCTAAGTGTCAAGAAACGGGTAGATTTATTTTTTATAGCCTCCAATCTGCTTCGTTACAAGCGCAGTGCGATGTGTTTAGTAACTCAAATACTCAGAAAAATTTGAGTATGCAAACAATTGATAATCTAGCCTTTGCATTTCCAGAAGCAAGTGTTGCGAATCAAATAGCTAACTTCCTCGACCACGAAACCGCTAAAATCGATACCCTAATCGAAAAACAACAACAACTCATCAAACTACTAAAAGAAAAGCGACAGGCAGTCATTAGTCATGCCGTGACCAAAGGTTTAAATCCCAAAGCCCCCATGCGTGATTCAGGTGTTGAGTGGTTGGGTGAAGTGCCGGAGCATTGGGATGTTGTACCAATCAAAAGAATCTGTGAGGTCAAAGATGGTACACATGATACTCCCCAGTATGTAGATAAAACTAATGAGTCGTATCCATTAATAACGTCGAAAGATTTTAATGGGAATTCAATATCATTTGATACTGCTAAGTATATTTCTATCGAAGATCATACTGAAATTATAAAACGTTCTAATACTGAAGTTGGTGATGTTCTAATGTCAATGATTGGTGGGAATATTGGTAAAGCACTTGTTGTTATAGAAACCGCTGATTTTTCTATAAAGAATGTAGCTTTATTCAAGACAGTTAAAAGTGAAGAGTTAGCAAAATATATATTGTTTTATTTACAAAGTGGTCTTTTAGATGTGCAAATTTCATTGTTAAGTCGAGGTGGTGCACAAGGTTTTTTATCTTTAGGTGATCTTCGGAATCTTGTTTTCTTTAAGTTACCTCATAATGAATTAGAAGATATTGTTGAATATTTGAGTAAACGTGTTATCAAATTGGATAATTTAATTGAAAAGGCTGAATCCGCAATAGTATTAATGCAAGAACGCCGTACAGCTCTAATTTCAGCAGCCGTTACTGGAAAAATAGACGTAAGAAACTGGCAACCGCAAAATTCTTCAAGTAAAAATAATAACAAGGAAGTAGCTGCATGAGTAAGTATACATTTCAATCATTTGAAATAAAACGATACAGGTCTTTGGTGTCTTTAAAATTAGGCATAAGTAATTCTGAGCCTGTTGTGATTTGTGGTGAAAATAATATAGGTAAAACAAATTATTTAAGAGCACTTAATTTGTTTTTTAACCACATTTATGATTCTAGCCTATTTACTGTTAAAGAAGATATACCTAACCATATATATCATGGTAGTCGTGGTGCAGGTTTTAATACCGAGTTAATAGGAGAGTTTGTAAAAGAAGACGATAAGAAAACGATTAAAGTAACGTTTAAAGGTGATGGAAAGATAGATTATAAGATAAATAATAAGAAAGTAGATTTTAATGATGTAAATAAGATATTAAAAGACTTTAAATTCTTTTTTGTAGAGTCTAATAATATTGATTTACCCCAATTAATGTCGGAAGTTCTTGAAAAAGATGGTTTATTAAAACTTGATAAGAAAAGAACGATGCAATCTCGTCCATTGGAGAAGCTTCAAGAATTTATTGATCTTTCTAAGGAAGCAATCTCAGATATAGAGAAAGAAATTAATAAATGCTTTGAAAAATTAACAGATTTTGATGGGATACTGAAGGGTAAGAAAATAAAGATTAATTTTGCCGAGTATGAGAAATTACGGGATGTCATCAAAAATATGACATCAATTACTCTTTATGATGGTAATAATAACGGGATAGCATCAAAAGGTAGTGGTGCTCAAAGAGCTGTATTTATTTCACTGATGCAATATATTGCAAAGAATACTAAAAAGTCAGTTGTTTGGGGGATTGATGAGCCAGAAGTATTTTTACAGCCAAGATTACAGAAGAAGCTCTTTTCAGTCATTAAGGATATAGTATCTACTAAAAGGCAGCCAGTAATACTTACTACTCATTCCCAGAACTTTATTTCTTTAAGTGACCTTTCGAGTACACATATTTTCCAAGGAAAAATTGAAGAAAAAGAATATGCAAGAAAGCCAGGTCAAAAATTCTACGAAACAAATACCAGTAATCTTGTAGTTAAGTCTGATTTCGAGAAGTCTGTAAAAATAAAAGAGCATTTAGGTATCAATAACAATGATGGATGGGAAATCCTTCCGTATAATTTAGTTGTTGAAGGGGAAGAAGATAAGAAATACCTAGAAGCTTTATTCTCTATTTTGGGGAAACCTGCTCCGAATATCATTTGGTCTGGTGGTGCATCAAAAATTGCTGGCTACCTGCAATATTATAATATATTTGCTAAAGATCTAGATTATAAACCAGAGTTTGTTTGTGTTTTTGATAATGATGATGAAGGCAGAAACCAAAGGAATCGGATTAAACCGAGTAAATATAATTATATTCATGTATCGACAAATATTCTTGTTAGACATGATGGAAAAGAATTTGAGAAAAGAGGTAATGCTGATTGGGAAATTGAAGACTTTTTGCCTCAGGATGTTTTATTAGAACAAATCAATAAAATACTAAAGAAAAATAAATATAGAATTATTAAAAAACAGCAGGTTTTAGACAGAATGCAGCCTGGCCACATAAATACTCAAATTCTAAATTATGCTGAGCAAATATGTATTCATAATAATAAAGAGAAGGAATCATTGATGATTGATAATGATGGACGAAAGAAAGAAATCTGTAAAATGTTTTGTGAATATGCTTTAAGTGGACATGAAATAAAACTAAATAAAAAACAGAGAAACTTTCTGATTAGTCTTCTTAAGTAAAGGAAACTTCAAATGAGTAAGGCTAACGAGTTTACATTCCAAAACGATATGATTCGACAACTGGTCGCAAATGACTGGTCTCTGGGGAAACCCGAAAACTATAATCGTGAACTGGCTTTATATTCTGAAGATTTATTAGGTTTTGTAAAAGAAACTCAAGATGAACAATGGCAGAAGTTCTGTAAGCTCTATCCCAATGATACTGATAAGAAGTTTTTAGAAAAAGTCGCGGCGCAATTAAATAAAGCGGATCCCAATGCGGCAAATAAAGACATGCGGACCTTTGGTACATTGGGAGTGCTTCGGTATGAGTTGCGAGATAGGGGGACGCGCTTTAATTTGTGTCAGTTTAAACCGGAGCATGATTTAAACCCTGAAACCTTAGCGCGTTATAAGAAGAACCGGTTTCGTGTTGTACCTGAATTAGTTTATTCACCCTGGGCAACAGATGAGCATGAAGCTGAAACAGGCATACGCGCTAAGAAGTGGCGTATTGACTTGGTATTATTTGTAAATGGTTTGCCGATAGCCACCTTAGAATTAAAGTCTGAGTTCAAACAAGCCGTACAAAATGCCATCAAGCAATATAAAACTACGCGCCCACCCATAGATCCCATTACTAAAAAACCAGAACCTTTATTAACCTTTAAACGCGGTGCATTAGTCCATTTTGCTGTCAGTCAGTTTGAAGTGTATATGAGCACCCATTTAGATGGTGATAAAACCTTCTTCTTACCGTTTAATAAAGGTACAAAAGAAGGCGGTGCAGGCAATGATGTGCCTGATGATGTTAATCAATATGCTACTGACTATCTGTGGAATGAAGTCTTACTACCCGATAACCTGTTAAATATTCTCGCCCGCTTTGTGCATTTACAGATAGAAGAAAAAGAAGACTGGGAAGGGCGTAAGTATAAAAAAGAAACCTTAATATTTCCCCGTTATCATCAGTGGGATGTGGTGAATAAGTTAGTGAATGATGCACATGAAAGTGGTGCAGGGCATAAGTACTTAGTTCAACATAGTGCGGGTTCGGGTAAATCCAACTCCATTGCATGGACAGCGCATCAGTTATCATCACTCTATGATGATAAGGGCAGTAAACAATTTGATTCGGTGATTATTGTAACCGATAGAACAGTATTAGATGATCAGTTACAAGATACTATTTCTCAGTTTGAACATACCGATGGTGTAGTAGGGCGCATAAACAGAAATGAAGGCGATGGTTCTAAGTCAGAAAAATTAGCCGAGGCGCTTAAGAACTCACAACCTATTATTATTGTAACGATCCAAACATTTCCCTTTGTATTAAAAGCCATTGAAAATAGCGTTAACTTAAAAGAACGTCATTTCGCTATTATTGCGGATGAAGCGCACTCCTCACAAACAGGGTCTACCGCTCGTCAATTAAAAGAAGTATTAATGATTGATGGCGAGTCAGTCAATGATGGCTTAGACGAAAAAGAACTGGGGACAGAAGATATACTCGATGCGGCAGTCGCTTCACGCCGCAAATCAAAGAATTTAAGTTTTTTTGCTTTTACAGCAACACCTAAAACAAAAACATTGGAACTCTTTGGCCGTTTACCTAACCCTGATGAAGTCGCCTCTAAGACCAATAAACCAGAAGCCTATCATGTGTACAGCATGCGCCAGGCGATTGAAGAAGGCTTTATCCTCGATGTGCTGAAGAACTACACCAATTATAAGGTGGCGTATAACCTTGCCCAGAAGATCGAAGCCTCCGATGAAGAAGTGGAGAGTAAAAAAGCCAAGGTGAAGCTCAATCAATGGGTACGGCTGCATGACTACAATATTGCTCAAAAGGTACAGGTCATTATTGAACACTTTAAAGACAATGTAATGGGTCTGTTAAATGGTCAGGCCAAAGCGATGGTCGTGACGAGCTCCCGTAAAGAAGCGGTCCGTTTTAAATTAGGCTTTGATAAATACATTACTGAGAAGGGATATCAGAGAATACACGCCATGGTGGCATTCTCTGGCGAGGTCGAGTTTGATGAGAAAGACCCGAATGTTGAAGGGATCCTTGGCGAGAAGTTTACTGAGTCAAATATGAACCCAAATCTAAAAGGCCGCGATATGCGTAAAGCCTTTGATTCAGATGATTACCAAGTGATGATTGTAGCGAATAAATTTCAGACTGGCTTTGATCAACCTAAATTATGCGCCATGTATGTGGATAAGAAGCTAGGCGGTGTTGAGTGTGTGCAGACCTTATCTCGTCTTAACCGAACGTATCCTGGGAAAGCCGAGACAGGTACTTTTATTCTAGATTTCTTCAATGACCCAGAGGATATATTGGCGTCATTCCAACCCTATTATGAAACGGCTGAATTGGCCGATGTATCTGATCCTGATTTAATCTTTGACCTGTTTGATAAGCTTCGTGCAGCCGGGATCTTTACATGGCAGGAAGTTGAGCAATTTTGTGATGCCTTTTTTGTTAAGAATAAGAGTAATGCTGCCATTGCTAATATATGTAAACCAGCCGTAGAGCGTTGGAAGATTCGTTATAAGTCAGCGGTTGATGCGTATAAACAAGCGAAAGCGATGTTTGAACGTACAAAGAAGACGGGTGATGCAGTATTGATAGCTAATGCCGAGAATAGCTTTAAGGAATGCAAAGAAGAAAAAGATGCATTGGATATCTTTAAAAAGGATCTAGGCACCTTTGTTCGTTTCTACGAGTTTATGTCACAGATTGTTGACTACGATAATAAAGAATTAGAAAAATTAAGCTTATACGCACGTAACCTGCGCCCAATGTTACGCGAATCAATCATTGATGAAGATGAAATTGATTTAGACAATGTAGTACTAAGCCATTACCGCCTCTCTGCAATTCGGCAACAAGACCTCAGACTCAAAGAGGATTCAGGGGATTATAAATTAGAACCTGGTGGAGGCTTAGGTTCGGCTAAAGCAAAGGATAAGAAAGAAGAGTTCTTATCGGTCATTATTGGAAAGCTAAACGAGTTATTTATTACGGATGAGCTTACTGAAAAAGACTTAGTGAACTACGCCTATACGATACGAGACAAAGTAAGTGAAAATACATTGGTGATGAGTCAGATAGCCAATAACTCCCCCGAACAAGCGATGTTAGGTGATTTCACCAAAGCAATTGATGATGCCGTCATGGATAGTAATGAAGCACACCAGAACCAAATGATGCAGCTGCTATCAGATCCAGAGAAGGCGAAAGGCTTTGCTAGGGTGGTGTTTGACCTATTGAAGTTGGCGGAATAAGTTTAATCAGCGAGAAGAGTAGTATAAGTGGGCGTAAACTATTTGATATGGTTCTTAATGGAGTCTAGGAAGTTATGAACGAGTATTATGTCTACGTTTATATTGATCCACGTAATTTTGAAGAATTTTACTACGGAAAGGGTAAAGGTTCTCGAAAAGATGCTCATCTTTTTGATAATACGGATAGTGAAAAATCTAAGCGTATAAAAGCGATAAAGAAGATAGGTCTTGAACCTATTATCAGAGTGATTGCTTGTGAGCTCTCTGAGCATGATGCACTGCTGATTGAAAAAACACTCTTGTGGAAGCTGGGGAAGCAGTTGACAAATGTAGCTACGGGACATTACTCAAAGAACTTTAGACCCCATGATACACTGTATAAAAAGTTGCATGGTTTTGATTTTAAAAATGGATTGTATTATTACAATATAAGTGAAGGTAGGCATCGTAACTGGGATGACTTTGTGAAGTATGGTTTTATCTCTGCTGGGCATGGCGTTAGATTTAGAGATGCGATGCTAAGTTTTGAGGTTGGTGATGTTATCGCAGCCTATTTGCCCAAGCATGGGTATTTGGGTATTGGAAAAATTACTCAGGAAGCGAAACCAATTCGAGACGTATCAATAAATACCCAGCCCATCTTAAGCCTTCCGCTAGTTTGCGAGACAATGAGTGACATGTCTGATTCTGATGAGAAATCAGAATATGTCGCGCTTGTAGATTGGATTATTACTCTTGATCGTACAGAAGCAAAATTTAAGCGAAATGCGGGATTGTATACACCCCAAAAAGCAAAAGCATCGTTGGAGAATCAGCCAGAGACAGTTAAATACTTGGAAAAAGAATTTGGAATAAATTTAAGAGAGATAATGGATTAATTATTGGCGGTGTCGGATAACCTGAGAATGGCTTTATGATTTTCACGAGATTACCTAGGCATAGAGAAGAAGATTATTCTTTTTCTTCCAACTCATCTTCAAATGAAAGCATGGTTGTTGCATAGCCGTTTTCTAGAATGTATACATCTTCAATAATATCCTCAGGTGTCTCATAATATTTATCATTACCTATCCAGTTGGTGCTTATTGAGCAGTCGGAAGTTATAGAGTTTTCAGGTTTATTGAGAACTTTTTTTGTGAAACTGAAAGCAGGAACTGGATCACCTTTGCTTGGATTAATCCAAAATGGGAAGTCAGGACTTTTACAGCTGTATCGAACGATACCTTTATGACTGAATACTATGGCAACAGGTTCGTCATGTTGGGCGCAGTACCTTTGGGCACACGCTTCAAAGCTTACATCGAAGTCATTTGCTTGATTCATTAAGCATTGCATTGATGGGGAACCATTAAAACCAGTATAGCGTTTAAAGTGTTTTTTCGGCATTAATAATTCAGCTGAGAATTGATTGGCTTCTAATTCAATCTTTTGTTTACGTGAGAGCTGCTTTCCTGTGGAGGTTTTAAGGTCATTAATGCCGCAGCGCATCTCATGCCCATGTCTGGGTAACATAAAATGACCTAGTTCATGACCAAGTGAAAATCTCTGACGATGATGCCGTGAATTTGAATTAATTAATATGCCGCCTTTTGTTTTTTCTTTATTGGCCAGCAAAATACCTTCGAATCCATCTAAAGGTGAATACTCAATTTTACCTATTCCAACGGCAGAGGCGATATCATCTAAAGGTACTGGAATAGTTATTTCAGGAATTTGTTTTATTATTTCATTAACAATTTGTATGGGTCTTACTAAATCAGCAAATTCTATTAAATCAAGATTTAACATCCTTATTTTCGCCCCTCATGTGTTCGGCTAAATCTAGTAGTTTTTCTAGATCATTGATACTGAATCCTTTTTCTTCTGCTTCTCTCGCAAATGCAAGATATTCAGAATCTTTATCTTTTTCTTTCATGCCAGCTAAATAATCAACAGTGACACCATAATAGTTTGCAAGGTTGGTAAGTAGTTCAAGAGAAGGATTCTTGGTGTTTCCTCTTTCAAGTTCCCATATATGAGGTTTCGATGCCTTGACTACATCCGCAACCGTTTGTAAAGAAACGCCTTTCTTGAGGCGAAGCTCTTTTAGTCGTGCTCCTAGTGACATATGTAGCCCCTGATATTGTTACACTTTCATGATACATCTAACAGCACAGTAAATATATACTTGACGACCATGAGTGTATAGATTAATCTAACGGCATCGTAAGTTAATAGGCGTATAAAGGGTATCAATATGAAGTCAAAAAATCAGCATGTGGTTCCACACAAAGGCGGGTGGGCTGTAAAGAGTGCAGGTAGTGAGAAAGCGACATCAGTGCATAGCACTCAGCAGTCAGCAATTGATGCAGCAAGGTCAATTGCTAAAAACCAGGGGACAGAGTTACTTGTTCATGGACGAAATGGCCAGATTCGGGCCAAAGATAGTCATGGCAAAGATCCATACCCACCAGAAGGATGATCAATTGTTAACGGATAACGGCTCAGCAGGTAAAAATAATAAAAAATACCGTGTACTCAGTATTGATGGTGGAGGTATGCGCGGTCTGTATAGCTGTGCATATTTGGAAGGCATGTTAAATGCGGGCAAGAAAAAACTTGATGCTGGTCAGCGTGATTTTGGTAAGAAATTTGACTTAATTGTTGGTACCAGCACTGGGGCAATATTAGGCGCTGGTTTGACAGCGGGAATTTCTCTACCAGATATATGTGAGCTATATACGAAATTTGGTTTAAAGATATTTCCTGAGAAATTACCTGAAAGTAAATCTAAGCTACTTTTTCATAATCGTGAAAAGTTAAATAAAATTGGTGATGAAGCACTAAGAGAAGTGCTGGATAGTAAATTTGGTGATTTAACCTTTTCACAACTACATCAAGAGCGAAAAATTAGTCTTGCTGTTACGGCGGTGAATTGTACTACCCACCGTGCTTACGTATTCAAAACGCCTCATGATACATCCTCAAATCACCGTGATGATAATGTAACTCTAGCTGATGCTTGTCTTGCAAGTTCTGCAGCACCTATTTACAGATCTATAGCGGTTATCAATAAAACGGATTCAACTCCTGATGATTCAATGTTTATTGATGGAGGATTATGGGCAAATAATCCTGTTTTGGTTGCACTCATAGAAGCACTTCGTAATACAGACAGCAGTCAAGAAATAGAAATATTTTGTTTGGGGTCGGTTCCAGCACCTGCTGGAAGTGTGTTGGATGAGGATGATCCACATTGGGGTTTAATGAAGTGGAAATTTGGTGGCCGAGCCATTGAATATGCATTGGACTCACAGTCAGAAGTTTATGATCAGATGGCAAAAATGCTATTAGGTCATATAAACCGGAATGTAAGCATCACAAGATTTCCACAACCTATTCCATCAGCGGAACAGGCATCACTACTTTCACTCGATGATGCCTCGGAACAATCGATAACGCTGCTCAAACAGCTCGCATCTAGGGCTGTTGATGAAACCAATCAATTGATGAACGGGGGTGGTGATGATGGTAATCGAATAGCCACTTTATTTGGTGATAAGTGTGTATGCACTAAGGAGTAAAGTAATGTTTGATTGTAGTAGAGAAATAATAGATTTTTTTAATAATGAGGTTGCTTTAAGTAAATCCGAACAGAGTGATATGCGTAAGCGACGGGATGCAAACAGAAATCGTTTGAAAAAAGGTTTGGCAAATAATAATAGGCCTTTACCTGAAGAGCACATCGCACAAGGTTCATATGCGATGCATACAATGGTTACGGATAAAGATAATGATTATGACATTGATGATGGTGTTGTATTTGCAAAAGATGATTTGGTTGGTGCGCAAGGCGCAGAGATGTCTGCTCTCGATGCAAGGAAAATGGTACGCGATGCCCTAGATGATGATTCTTTTAAGAAGTCACCAGAAGTGCGAACCAACTGTGTACGAGTCTATTACACAGCAGGATTTCATGTTGATGTACCTGTTTATAGAAGGTTAGAAAATGGTTCTTTAGAATTAGCTAGCTCGGATTGGAAGGGAAGCAGCCCAAATAATGTTACTGAGTGGTTCAATAAAGCGGTGATCAATAAAAGCCCCGATGATAAGAATGGAAGGCAAATGCGCCGTATAACGCGATTGCACAAGTTTTACAAACAAAGTAGGGATAGTTGGAAGCAGTCCATGCCCAGTGGGTTTGAGATTTCTGTACTAGTAGATGAATGTTATTTTTCGGATTCAGAAAGAGAAGATGTGTCTCTGTATGAAACGAAGTTAGCAATTAAGTCACGATTGGAATATGACCTTGAAGTTGAGCACCCTACACGCGATGAAATGCTGACGGATGGTTCGGACGATGCAAACACACGTTTACTAAAACAAAAATTAACGGAGGCAGTTGATAACCTACAGGTGTTATTTAAATCAGACTGTACACGTTTGGAAGCGCTACGAGCATGGAAGTCTATTTATAAGCATGATTACTGGAAAGATTTAATTTCAGAAGAGGAAGAGGCACAAAAGAAAAAGCAGAAGCGTAAAGAAGAAAAGGCAAAGTTGCTTCGTGGTGGAAACTCAGGTGTAGCAATTGCGGCTGGAATATTGGCTGTTGGAGCGGCAGGAGTAGCGATAGCCAAATCAGTAAAAGAGACACGGTCATATGGCAGCAAGAATAGGTAAAGGATATGGCGGGCCATGGTATAGCAATTATCGCGACGTAGTGAGATTCGAACGTGGTGTAAAAGATCAGTACCCATCTTTTGAGTATGCCAATAAACGTTCTGGGCATCATATTTGGAGAGAATATAGATTAACTATAGATGTACCAGAATATGAACCACGTAATGTTGTTATTAAGATGAAACCTAGTCGCGATAGTGCGCCAGAGGTTACTGTAGATGGTCCAATAAGTTCACCACATCGATATGAAGAAAATAATGGTGAATTGTGTATGTGGTATCCAGGGGATTCTAAAGAGTGTCGGTGGATATTTGACGATGGTTTATTGCATTTACTTGTTTTAGTTGAACTGCACTTATATCGTGAGACATGGTGGAGGGAAACCGGTGGCCATGATAATGGTGAGTGGCTTGGTCCGGAAGTAACTCACTAGTTTAATGCGAATATTGAAAAATAAAATAAAATGTAATGTATGCTTGGTGTGCACTTCTGTAAATTTAACTTACATTATTTTTTGAAATTATTTTTATATTTTATGCTGATCAAAGCAATTAATAAAACAAAAATCCATATGGCAGTCATTATTAGAAGCCAATGAAGATTTAAATTTACGATGCTAACTAAAATGAACATCCAGCTTTGATAGAATAATAAAGGGTGCCCTAAATAGAGAATAGGAAAGATTAGATAAACGATAGATATACGTATTAATCTTCTGGTATAAATAGATTGAATATTCCTGCATAAGTACCAGCCGATCATAGCTATTATATATGATAGATAGAATATTAGAATGTTATTTTCAAGAAAGACTTCCATGTAAACCTCATGTTATTGATAACAACTGCAGTCCAAACTATCGCCATCATAAATATTATTCATTAAGTTTAGTGTTTCAGTAATTAGTTGGGGATTTGCTAATAAATCGGATAACCCTTCCATGCTACCCGGTCTATTAAATGGCCCAACACTATCCGGACCATGACTTGGTATTTCTCCAAAGTCAAAGTGCTGAAAATTAACGTGAGCTGGAGATGTGCTATCCATGACAGTATGTAAAGCTACACCTAATTGAAAGTATGGGTTGCTCTGGATTGTGTTTGGTCGCCCACCTATGTTGACTGTAGTATTGTTTCTATAACGATCTAGCCATAGATCAATAAATTCATTTGCTTTCTTGCAAGCTTCAGCTTTATCAGGAATTGCACTAGAGGTAGTGGCATGAATATATGAAAATATAGCCAACTGGTTTCCTTGAACTATTGAGTCTGCATATGCACTGCCAGCTTGTATACCTCGTAATTGTGCCTCAGAAAAACCACGCATATTTGAAAATCGTAATAATAATTCATTATGTGCATTGGTTGACCATAAGCCAGAATAATCAAACGTTAAAACAGGACTAGAGTTAGCGTAAATGTAATTATTGATACCACCCTCTAGTCCTAATGGATCTCCCGTCACATACCGTCCTGACCCCGGCTGATAATACCGCCACCAGTTATAATGCAGCCCAGATTCTTTGTCGAAGTATTGCCCTGGAAAACGAAGATTTACCGTTAAGCCATTTTCGATAGGCTCACCTTTCCCAAACGGCGTACTTCGCCACTGCCACACAACCTGTTTATTTTTATCAGTGACGATTCTCGGTGTCGCAAGGTGGTCGGTGTGTATAAAATAAATGTTGTTGTTCTCAATGACTGCAAGTGGCATCAGTCCTAACCAGATATACTCTTTTGTGATGTTACCGTTTGAGTCGGTTTCACCAATCAGTTGCTGGTTAGCGCTATAAAGGTAGTAGGTAGTTTTATTATTCGTTGTTTTGCTTACTCGCAGCCCATCCATGCGGTATTGATACGAGGTGGTTTGCTTTGTTGTTTTGTTTGTTATGGAGGTAATCCGCCCACGGGCATTGTAGGCATACGTAAACCGGCCATCGTCAATCCGTCGTCCGGTGTTATCGTAATGGATTGTTTGCTGGTTAATACCCACAAGCTGATTAGTGCCTGTTTTGTACTGATAGGTTGTTTTATCGTTTTTTGTTGTTCGTGTTGTGCGATTACCGTTCGCATCATAGTGATAGGTTATTTGTTTAAACTGCGGGTCGTTCGCCGCACGGAGGCGGTTGAGCTTGTCGTAGTCGTAGGTGGTGTTGCCTTGTTGTGTGATGTTACCGTTTTTATCGTAGCGGTAGGCAATGGTTTGTGTGCCACGTTGTTGTTGGATTGTTCTGCCTGCCTTATCAAACGTATGACGATAGGGCAGGCCATTGCCGTAGGTGGCGGTTTGGAGTTGTCCGGTGCCGTGGGTGTTCATGTTGTTGAGTATAGCCTGTTTATCCAGCGTGATTGAGACCAAATCGTTGTTTTTGTAGGTGTAATGCACGGTTTTATTGTCGCGGGATTAGACTATGTTCGGGGTTGTATAATCTCAACTATTGTATTCTAAATTAGGAAAATATGTGTTCTGACCCCACTTCTCCCACCTCTGTGACCTCACCTCTGCATTGTTTTTATGGTGTAATTGTATCTGGCATGGATGTTTCATTAAGGTGATATCCGATATATTTAAGAATTTTATATTCTTCAATAGTGGTAGCGGAAACATTAATGCTTTTTTTGTAAAAGAGATGTGGTCCGCAGCAGGTGACTCCTTTCAGAACCTTAGTCTCAAAAGGTGTAATTGTAACCCTAGTCTGATTTTTTTTAATTAATTTGAAATTTAATTTATATTTCGAAAGATAAGGTAACTTACCTAAAGCTGTTGAATAAACAGGTGATTTTATTGGCGATAACATAGTAAGGATAATTCTATCGCTAGTTGTTGTTGCTGAAAATAATATTGAGCTGTTAACTTTATTAGCTGTTCTAAAGTTTAGTGATTTTAGGTATTCATCCTTTCGCATAAAACGTGGTTTAAATATAGAAGTAGTCACATCTTTAACTTTAGTGATTGTAGATGAGAAAGTATAAGATGTTGGGTTTTTAGATGGCATTTTATTTATGGATATGGGTAGCACTGTTTCAATTAGTAGATGAAAAATAGGTGTAACTTGATAAGCCACAAAGACGGCCGCTGAAATTAAGAAGATGTATCGGATATATTTTTTCATATTTATTTTAAGCACTCACAATTAAATATGCTTTTACCACTTAAAGCTTGCTCCATAAGTTCTAGGCTTTTTTGTACTAAGTCGGGTCTGGAGGCAAGTACATTTAGTGTTTCTTTGCTAGTTGGAAAGCTTCCATGATGAAAAACATCCATATTTAGAATACTAGAATCCCAAAAAGCCCAGTTAGCATGTGCAGGTGAAGTGGAGTCCATTAAAGGGTGTAATGCAAATCCTAGGGCATAACCTGAATCGTATAAAGCTGCTGCACCTTTGGCGTTATCAATTATAGAATCACTTTGGTTTAGTTGGGTTGCAATATCATATTTCGACTGATAATCAGAAATTCCGTTTTTTACAAAGTTTGTAAGAGCTTGGCAAGCTTTTTTAGGGGTGTCGAATGAATCAGATGTCATCGCATGTATGAAAGTAAAGTCGGGGCCCTGGTGTCCTGCGGTAATACTATCTGCATACCTGCTTCCGGCAAATAGACCGAGTATGAATATAGGGTTTTTATTGCCATGTATTTTATTGACAAATTCAGTAAGGAGTGCGTTGTGTGCTTGAGTGGACCATAGTCCATGAGAGTCAATATTTTTAGCTGGATTCCCAGCCGTGTAATTATATATATTGGCTTCTTTATTTATTCCAATTGGGTCTGCCGTCACATACCTCCCCAACCCCGGCTCATAATACCGCCACCAGTTATAATGCAGCCTAGATTCTTCATCAAAATACTGCCCCGGAAAACGTAAGTTAAGCGTGAGTCCCTTCTCGATTGGTTCCCCTTTCCCAAACGGCGTACTGTGCCACTGCCAGACAATTTTCTTATTTTTGTCAGTGGCTATTCGTGGCGTAGTTAAATGGTCAGTATGAATATAATAAACATTATCATTTTCAATCACCGCGACAGGCATCAGCCCTAACCAGACATATTCTTTTTCTATGTCGCCCTGGTTATTGACTTCAGCAATAAGTTGCTGGTCTTTGCTGTAAACATAAAAGGTAGTTTTATTGTGGGTTGTTTTTGATACCCGCAACCCATCCATGCGGTATTGATAAGACGTGGTATTGTTTGTTTTTTTGTTAGTGATTGTTTCGATCCGCCCACGGGCATTGTAGGCATACGTAAACCGGCCATCGTCAATCCGTCGTCCGGTGTTATCGTAATGGATTGTTTGCTGGTTAATACCCACAAGCTGATTAGTGCCTGTTTTATACTGATAGGTTGTTTTATCGTTTTTTGTTTTGAGTGTTGTGCGATTACCGTTCGCATCATAGCGATAGGTTATTTGTTTAAACTGCGGGTCGTTCGCAGAACGAAGGCGGTTGAGCTTGTCGTAGTCGTAGGTGGTGTTGCCTTGTTGAGTGATGTTGCCGTTTTTATCGTAGCGGTAGGCAATGGATTGTGTGCCACGTTGCTGTTGGATTGTTCTGCCTGCTTTATCAAACGTATGACGATAGGGCAGGCCATTGCCGTAGGTGGCGGATTGGAGTTGTCCGGTGCCGTGGGTGTTCATGTTGTTGAGTATAGCCTGTTTATCCAGCGTGATTGAGACCAAATCGCCATTCTTGTATTGATAGTGGATGGTTTTACCCGAGGGCAGGGTGTGCTGGGTAATCCTGCCTGATGTATCGTAGGCATAATGCTGGGTAAAAGCGCTGCCGTTATTAACCGTTTGCGTCAGGGTTTTGGTTTGATTAAATGCCGTGTAGTCGGTAGCCAGTGTGCCCCAGGACTCTTGAATGGTAGCAAGCCTGCCTTTGTCATCATAGCTGAGCTGAACTGTGTCTTGTTCGCTGTAAGTAATGTTACTTAACCGGCCACTGGCATCGTAGTGATACTGTGTTTTACGTTGCTGGGCATCGGTTTGTTGTGTTAATTGACTGGCGAGGTTTTGTTGGTAGGTCAGTTTTCCACGGTCTTTGGAGGATTCCTCTAAGGTGCGGCCTAAGTCATCGTGTTTGAAGGTGGTGGGTACACCGATGGGGTCAATCACTTTATTGAGGTTATCGAGTTTGTCGTAGCCAAATTGGGTGCGTTGGTTCAGCGGGGCGTTGATGGCGCTGATTTGCCCTAATGTGTTGTATTGCATAGTCGTTTTGTTGCCACGGGCATCGGTAATGGCTGTGAGCCTTTGACCCACATCATACGTGTAGCGCAGGGTATTGCCCAGGGCATCGGTAATGGACTGCGGTAAATCACGTAGGTCATAGTTGGTTTTGGTTTGCTGTAAGACCTTGCCGTTTTTATCGGTGAGCGTTTGCTTGGTGACATTGCCGCGTTCATCGTAGCTGAGGCTTATTTTTGTTTGGCGATGGTCGGTCAGTGCAACAAGTTTACGGGCACTGTTATAAGCCAGCGTCATCACCTTGCCATCGGGTTGGGTAATTGTTTTGGGTAAACCGGCTTTATCATACGCATAAAGGGTGAGGCGTTGTTGGTTGTTGGCTGCGGTAGTCCGCGTTATCAGTCTATTACGTTTGTCGTAGCGGTTTTCCTGCACGACACCTGTCGGTAATTGTGTGCGGGTGGCCTGACCAAAGGCATTGTAAGCAAGTACGGTGGTGGTTAATCCTGTTGCATCAGTGATGCTTTGTAAGCGGCCCTGGTTAAACCCCTTCTCAGGTGTATTGGGGTAATAGGTGAGCGTGGTGATATCGTTGATATCTTCACGCGGGCCATCGAGTTTAATGGGGTGGCCAATGTTATCGTACGCAAAGCGCAGCTTACGCAGCACGGGTTGCTTATCCGGCGTGAGGCCGTGTTGGCTCAGTTCAATCAGGTTGCCCTGACTGTCGTAACGCAAATCGGTGGTTTGCTCGCCATTGGGGGCAGTGCGAATAATTTGAATCGGCCGGTCTACTACGGGGTGGTAGCGATACTGGGTGTGGCGTTGATGCGCGGTTTTAGGGAAACGGGTGACGGTGCCGGGGCGACCCCAGCGGTCGTAATCGGTGTAGTTTGTTTCAATGCCGTTGGCATCGGTGGTGGCGGCCAGTTTGCCATCAGGATAAAACGTGCGCTTTGTAATACCGCAACTGCCGGCCTTGCCTTTATCGGCCTCCATTTTAACTTGCGTGACGGTCCACTGATAATTTTTAAAGCCTAAGGTGTATTCATGGCCATTGATGAGGCGTTTGGCTGAGTTTGTATAGACGACTTCGGTTTTATCCGTGATGTTGGGTTTAACCCCGTGCTGGGAGAGAATGGCGCGGCCTTTGTCGTCATAGGCGAAGGTGGCGTAGCGGCGGTTCTCGCCATCGATGATACCGGTTAGATGGTTAGGGAAGCGGGGGTCTTCATAGCGGTATTGCCGTGTGGTGTTGTCGGGTCGGGCAATGCGCACCAGATTGTTGTGCTTGTCATACGTATAGCGGTACGACTGGCCCGCCATATCAATGACTTCATTAATGCGGTATTGCTTGTCGTAGTTAAAGGTAATGACACCACCAAAGTCATCGGTAATCCGCACCAGCTTACCGGCTTTGTCCTTAACCGAGGGGGAATAGCTCAGTGTTTGCCCAAGGCCACGGGTATTTTCAATGCGTTTAAGTTGACCAAATTCATTAAACTGATAACGGGTATTGCCCGAGACCCAGGTGACACTGTTGGAGGTCCATTCCAGTTTGTTATTGGAATCATCGATGTTTTGCCACACGCCTTGTTCATCGGCGACAAATTCCAGCCACTTGCCGTCGCCGCGACGAATACCTGCCCAGCCGGCATCAAAGTTAAATTCACCGGTGATGTTAAAGTTGTGTGACCAGCCTTTTCCTAAGGTGGTGGGTTGGTTGAGCTGTGAATTGTAAAATAAGTCAAAGCCAAAACTTTTGCCGGGGCTTTGGTATTGAAATTGGGGTTCGCGCTGGAATTTGTTGCCGGTGCCGATGTGGATGGGGTTGCCCTTAAGGATTAAATCACAGGCACTAACTTTGCCTAAGGAAAGGTTGGTGACTTGTGAGCCAATCTTAGTGGCTACCCCTTTATTGCTGAGATTTAAATCACCAAAGGTGACTTTTATTTTGGCTTTAGGTTTTTCCTTGAAGTAACGTTTTTCTTTATCGCCGTTGCCTTCCAGCGTGAGTTTTAGTTTAGGTAGTGAAATCCCAAAATATTCTTTGGCAAGGGTTTTTAAATCGCCGAGTGGCATACCCAGAGTGGCACTGATATCCGTTAGCTCGTATTCGATTTTTCCTAATTTAACTTCTGCGCCGTCTTTTTGTTTTCCGGTGAGTTCATGGGTGGTGATGACCTCGGCATTAACAAGCGAGGTTGTTAATGCCGCGAGAACGAAAGTGGAAATAGTAATTGGCAACATCCGTGGTTTATGGCGCATTGTTTTGTCCCTAAAAACAGCAAAATATATTCGTTATTATTGTTATGGTATTTAGATTATGACATTATCCGTAACATACGCAATTATAAAAACACGAATAGTATATAAGGGAATAATAATATAATGGGTGGGAATCCATATATTCGAGCATTGCTTATGGCATGGTTATTGGTTTGCTTGCCTGTGACATTTGCTTTGGCTGCTAAAACAACGCTGACTAATTCTGCAAAAGGCGGTGAGTGGCTTGTTGATGATTTGAAAGGGTCGGAAGGTCAGTGGCATGGCTACTCGTCAAAATTAACGCCTATTAATGATTCTGGTGTGGGCGAAATTAAAAAAAAACCTGGCGCCAATATTTCTCCCTCGGATGAAGCTGAATATTTCATCGATACTAAAAAACCGACGATCACAAGAATATTTCCAGATGGTAATAAACTTGATCCAGACAATCCACAGATTATTTATGAAATTGATGATGGTAAAAAAGGAAGTGGTTTTTACTATTTCGATGGCGATGAACAAAGCGTGTTGGTAACAGTTAATACTCCGGCATCTTATGGTAAGAAGCAAATCATTGTTAAAGAAGGCGATATTACAAAAATACGAGTGATTGTCTCAGTTGATCAATATTTATTAGAAGGAGAAGAACATAAAGTTGATATTACGGCGACAGATCGCGTTGGTAATGTGGCGACTAAATCTGAATCCTTTACTGCAAAAGAGGTCCCGGAATCGTATCAACTAATTGAAAGTATTTTAAATGATCCTGGTTTTGAAATTGACCCACATGCGACATTACGCTGTCGTTATAATTACCCCATTGGTGTGATAGGAAGAGTCATGGCAAAGGAAGGTAATGGCGCGATTGTTATGGGTAAGTCTAAAAGTGTGACGATTAGGTTTACCGCAACGTCAGCGCCATTTAAGGATGTATTAGATGGTATGACTTTTAGCGTTGATGGACCTGGTATTCATGAAGTATCAGATGAGTCAAGTGATGAAGTAAAAATCATTACGTTAAAAGCTAAGGCTGATGCGAAAAATGGAGATACGGTGACACTGAGAGTGACATACCCTAGTGAAGGCGAGGGGGATTTTACTGTTGGTGTTAGAAATCTGCCGGCCGAATATGCTGATGAATATGAGCAAGCTCAAAATGCGAGTCCGAATGATTGTCCTGCTTTTATACGCAGTAAAAAAATTAAACGATGTGAAAATGCTTCAAAATTAACTGGGCTTGGTAGTGTTTGTTCCGTTCCATTTGGTGCGGGGTATTCAAAAAGAGATGGCGAAACGCCTAATATCATACATGAGTATAGCTCGAGCTCGACGGTATTTCATGATGGTGATCACGGTAGTGCTGCTGTGCTAACAGATAAGACCAATACAACAAGTTATAAATTTGGCATTTTAAATATATTACCTAAACCTATAGGTACGTTTGAATATGATAATGATAAAAAAGAATTAATTTATATAGTTGAAGCAACTAAAAAAATTGATTTAGATCTTGGGCGCACTAGAGCTGTATTAGGCTCGAATGTTGGTTACAGTGCCAGTAAGCGCGTAACTAGAAAGGGCGATGTATATCAATTTGTGTTTAGTGATGTGGAAGAAGGGAATTATCTTATTCGTGCTGATTTATATGCATTTGGCGCGTTTGATATTGAAGGGATCCTAACCAGTACGCATACTATAAATGATTTTTATGAAGTAGAGGGTGAACCTCCTACAATCAGTAACTTTAGTTATGATTACGCGAGTAAATTATTGACTATTCAAGTTGACGATGATGCTACGCCAGTTGATCAACTATCAGGGATATTAATAGTAAACGGAAAATCATATGAAGTTACTTTTAATGAATCTGGTCAGGCAACGTACCCATTTCCACAACCGCTAGATTCAGTTAATCTTTCTTTATCTGTTTTTGATTTGACTAAAAAAAGCAAGCAGCAAATTCTTGGGGTGTTGGGTACAAAAGAATTTGACCCTGAAGAACTAGGAACGGAAACCTATAATGTTTTAGGCGGCTTGCCCGCGAATTCACAAGGATATGTAGGCCAAGGTCCGGTCATTAATGGTCGTCAAAGTTTTTTATATTGCCCGAGGGCACAGCAGGCTCGCTCAAGGATATCTCGACGTTCTGCAACACCTATACCACCAGGTAGATCTGGTATTCAACGAGATTACTTCCCGATTAATTCAGGGCCTTGTAACGGGGGACAGAATCTAAATAATTATTGTTCTGCATCTGCTCGTAGGGCAAGCGCACGTCGAACAGGTGGTAGTCGTCCTGGTGCTCAGTCACGATTTCGTTCAGGTGGTAGTCGTTGTTCGCCACCAAGGCTATTAGATCGTTTCTCGCCGATTATTAGTAACTTTGTTGTAGATGCAGATATATCAAATTTCACAGCAAGTATTTCAGATAGCGGCGGCCCATTAGATAGTATTCGTGTAAATTATACGGTACGCGAAGATGCAAATAATAATTTAATTGCCAATGTATCGAACGCATCAGCGAATGGTGCTTATGATGGACAGGGTAATGTTGCCGCTACTTACCTCGTTGACGCAGAGCGCGAGATAGTAGAAGTTATTTTATCGGCAAGAGATAGTAGTGGTAATAGTGCCACGGCCACGAAAAAAGTGATTACGCCTAAGTCACCCCCTAATATTGTTTTTAGTCACGTTGCGATTAATGATGCAATTGGTAGCACATTACTTTTCGCGGAGTTTCAGGACAGAAGTGGTATTGATATTCCCTTAACGGAGTTATCGATTGATGGAACACCTTGTGCCTCACAATTATTGTCAGTAGGAGGGGGGCACAGTGCTTCACGTCGCAGTGCGTTAAAATGGGTATGTCGTGCTCAACTGAATGAAGGTCAACATATCTTCACCGCTAAGGGTGCGGATGGCGTTGGTCTGGTTGCTCAAGCGCAGTACCCATTTGATATTAATTATAAACCCAATATTACAAGCCTTGTTTTAAATGATGTCAATCCTGAAGAGGGAGGCGTTAATGTATTTTCAGCTGAGATTGTTGATTTAGGTAAAAATGTTGATGTCAGTGGCATTGAGTTAAGTATTGATGGGCAATTAGTGCCAAGTAGTCAATATTTATTTGATTTAAATTCAGGGCAATTTAATGCAGTAGGGCCGATCACGATTAGTGAAGGGTTGCACACAGCCCAATTGCGAGTCACTGATCTCAGTCGCAACAGTGATACACGTTCACTTCCTTTTGGCCGTATTGCTAATCTGGTGGTTAACGATCCGGGTACGGGCGATTTACAATTAGATCGCGTTAGTGTTTGGGAATTACAAAATGCCAATGGCGATGGGTTAATTAATCCAGGCGAGTTGGTGCGATTATTCCCGAGTTTTATAAACACGGGTGTTCTACCACTTACTGATTTAACAATAACAACCAAAATTAATGTACTGGGTGTCAACATTGAATCACCTACTGGCAACATTGTTAGCATTAATGCAGGCCAGTCGGTAAGCTTGCTGAGCGGTTTTGATTTACGGGTTGATGCGGACTTTTTACGTAGAGAAGGTTTACAGGAAAGAATTGTGCCTGTTGAATTCTTGGTAACAGATGGTTCTGGTCGCAGTTGGCAGTTTGTATCAGATATATTGGTGCGTGAGCCTCGCGAAAGTTATCAAGTTGTCACACAATCAACATTGGTGGATGGTACAACCCCCGTTTTATCGGCGACAAATATATTGCCTAGTATATCTTTGAATACACCACCAACAATTACACCTCCTTTCTTTGATGTAGCAGGTCTTGATGTGGCGTATACAGGTACACTTGCACCAGCAGACTCAGCAATTACCTCAGTGACATATTCACTTGATGGTGGTGCTGCTATAGAAATAGCCAATGTAGGTGGTGGCGGTGGGGGACTAGGCGCACCTCGTATTGGTGGCGATGGTGGTTTTGGTTTTGGAGGGGGAGGTGTCACGGGTAATACTTTTTCTATTAGTCTGCCAAATACCTCTTTTGGCGTTCATGTCATAGTGGTGACATTGAAAACAGCAGATGGTGATATTGCGATTGACACTGATACATTTACTGTAGGTGGGGGCGGCGGCGGTGGAGGCGATGCTGAGCCATAAAATTAAGATAATATTGATGATAAGTAGATTAGAAAAAAGGATATGGCAGCTTGCACAGCTAGGGTTGTTTCTACTGTGTTTTCCGTTGGTAGCTATTGCCGCACCTGATTTTAATACTAACCCCGTCTCTATCGTTTGGGATGAAACCAAGTCGGATATTCAAGTTGGAATGCAATTACGACGAGATGCGACATCTGTTGATATTCGTGTTGTTAATACACAAGGTGCAACACTTTACAACGAACAGCTTTTTAATCTGCGAGCAGGTAATACTGACTGGCGTTGGTCGGGTGAAGTGAATAGAACGGCTAAAATTAAATCGGGTTTATACCGCGTTGTGTTTCAGCTTCGATTTACTGATGGGATTACTGAGCAGGAAGTCGTGCAGTTGCGAGTCACTAAACCGCAGCAGGATAGAGAAATAAGAGAAGGTGCGTTTGCGCCACCCGTGATTAAACCAATAGAGCCGAGTTATCGTTTAAACGGTGATTTTTCTTTTTTGCGCCGTTTCGACTCAGAGCGTGATGATGTGATTTCTGAAACACGGTTAAATGTCCGATATGCAGACAGAGGCGATAACTTTAATCTTCGAACGAACATTGGGTATTTTCGTCGTTCAAACGGAATAGAAAATGGTGACAGTAGTTATGCGCTTTATCAACGTTTTTGGGATAAAGGTAGCGCTGATTTTGTTTATCGCCAGAGCCTTGGGTTTTTTAATGATCCTTTACGATTATTTTCTGATTTCCGTTCTCAAAATGACAAACTGGGTGCGCGTGTTCAACAACAATTTTCAGCGGGAAAGTTAACCTTATTGGGTTATGAAGGACAAGGTCTGGGAACAGAAACAGGTAATGCAGCACGCTGGCAGGGAAAGATAACGGACACCCTTAAATACGGCGTAGGTTTCACGTACCGTAATAGTCGCGCAAATCAAAGTGGCAGCATAAGCAATAATGCATCGGGTTTTGATCTGGACTGGCAACCATCTAAACGTCATCGTGTGGCTGCGCAGTATGTTGGGACGTCGACGGATGATAATACGGGCTCAACGTCGGCCATTGATGGAAATGGTCAGGGAAGTCGGCTTACCTGGTATTACACCGGTGAAACGGGTTTGCGTGCATCGTTAGGGTATTTGAACCTTTCTCCAAATTATAATGCGGCGTTATCTGATCCGGGCGATCAAATCAGAACCAATGCCAAAGGACCTGAATTAACGGTTAATTATTTTCAGCCACAAACAGACAGTGAGTGGTTTAAAGATGTAGCGATAGGCCTACGCGCATTTTCTTATAAGCGTGATAAGAATGAACCGGATACTAAACAGGTTGATATCATTACCCAGGTGTTAATCAAAAAAGTCCGTGTATCAGGTAATTTTCGTCGGCGCGATCAATCTAATAATGTAACCACCACTTTTTTACTTTCTGAACAGCATAAGTGGACAGATAATTGGCGCGGCGGTGTGCAGTACACTCGAATTAAAACGTCAGGCACGACGACACAGCGTATGTTGATCAGTGGCAGTACTGGTACGATTAATCGCTCTCATCGCTTGGGTCTTGAGTTAGGTCGGCGTGCAGGGAACAGCTTGGCAGATGGTCCTGTTGATGAAATTGGTTTGCTCGCTAATGGTCGTTTCAATCAGTTTGTTTATGAAGGATTGGTGCGGCAAACAACGAATGATAATGACGATGATGTGAATGTATTTGCTTTATTTGGATATGAAAAATTATATTTACATCGTTATCGCGCCTTAGCATATATTTCGTTTGGTGATCGTTCTGCAACGCAGATAGCCGGTCGTGTTGAACTTGGCATTGGGGTGAGATTTTGATGAAATATCTTTCCTGTTTGCCACTTGTATTAGTGAGTTTGCTTTTAGCCGCTTGTTCTCATTCTGCCTTACGATATGAATTTTATCGAGCAGAAATCAAGTATCTACATGATGTCGGTAATCGTGAATACCAGAAAGGGGAGTATAAAAAAGCGATTGAGCACTACAAGACAATTATTAGTTATGCCCCTGATCATGCAGAAGCCTATGCCTCATTGGGTAATGCTTCCTTGGCATTGAGCCAAACAAAGGCGGCACTCGGTTACTATCAAAAAGCGATTGAGTTAAAACCGGCACTCAAAGAAGAACTTGAGAACTACATGGCTTACGGAGTGACATTGCCGGCTCAGGAACAAAAGGCGACTTATACTGATTTTGTAAAATCTGTGAAAGCCATTGATAAAGAGGGGATAGGCGCTTATCAACAATTTTCCTCCAGTCTTGTTGAACCCGTTAAGTGGTCGGACAATCAACGCAAGGTTTTCAGGGTCTCTGCAAAAGAGGTATCAACAATATTATTGAGGTCGTTTATAAAAGGTGATTTTAAGGGTTGCCCAAGTTGCTTGTCTCTGACTGCAGCTTGGTTTTCAAAAGCACTGGAACCAGATACTTATCCTGTTATTACAGCGCTGTTGGAAAAGCAACGCAATACAGATACTGCTGTAAGGTTAGCCTATCGGCTAGGCCTTGCTTATGAACGGGCAGGGGATCGTGTTGCAGCGGTCAATACTTATTTACGTTATCCCAATGATCCTGATATTAAAGGGCGATTACGGAAGTAAACTATCCAGGTGGATTTATGGCTAACGGTCAAAAAAGGCAACGAACAAACTGTGTTGCTATATGACTGAATTCCAATATGGCACGGTTTGGGCACAATATGGGCACAAGCCAAAATATTAGCAGTTGTGCCTAAATAAGCTAAAGGTCATTTTTTAGGTAATGGTGCGCCCGGCGCGATTCGAACGCGCGACCCCCGCCTTCGGAGGGCGGTACTCTATCCAGCTGAGCTACGGGCGCATGATTGTATATTACCAAATTTTGACTGTTAGCCTTCGTGCCTTTTTTATCCATGACCTTCGCCTTCGGAGGGCGGTACTCTATCCAGCTGAGCTACGGGCGCATATTTAGGTTGTTACAGGACGAGCATAGTACCCTGACCGGCTTTGTATTGTATAGCATAGATGTATAATTCTATGCTAAATAGTAAGTGAATTCAGTGA
>JALTKP010000016.1 GCA_027078075.1 Gammaproteobacteria bacterium
AAAACGTGTCTGCATTAACGAACGTTATGCCGCTCGTTTTACTACTTCGCTTTTTAGCAGTTTTTCGGTCTTTTTTCAATCAGCCCATCCATTGGTATTACTGTAAAACTTACAATGATCAAATAACTATAAGTAGTTGGCCTAAAAGCAAGGTTGTAACTTTGCTTTTAGGCATAATAAAAACCTTGCTTTTGTATTAAATCTATTTAATATCATGGTTATAGCAAAATCAATGGATTGATATTGTTCCTAAATAAGGTTGCAAGGAGGCGACTATGAATAAGCCACGTTTGTTGGATAAAGTTCACGCAGTTCTGCGTATTCATCACTATAGTTTGAGAACTGAACATAGCTATGTGCAGTGGATAAAACGATTTATTCTTTTCCATAAGAAACGGCATCCTAAAGAAATGGGTAAGCTTGAAGTAGAAGCTTTTCTTTCTTACCTTGCTACGGATAAGAATGTCGCAGCATCCACACAAAATCAAGCACTATCCGCGATATTATTCCTATATAAGAAGGTGCTAAATATCGAAATTGATTGGGTTGATAACGTCGTACGAGCAAAACGTCCCAAATATCTACCTGTTGTGCTATCACCAAACGAAGTTAAAACAATGATTAGAGCAATGGATGGCACGTATCAATTGATGGCTAAAATACTCTACGGTTCAGGGTTACGCTTGATGGAACTACTCAGGCTCCGCGTTCAAGATGTAAATTTTGACTATGAACAAATAGTCGTTCGCTCAGGTAAAGGGAACAAAGACAGGGTCACTGTTTTACCCGCTAATGTTATGAGTGATATAAAAGAACAACTTAAGTTAACACGTCTTTTGCATAATAAAGATCTTCAAGAGGGCTACGGAGAAGTTTATTTACCCTTTGCCCTGGAAAGAAAATATCCTAACGCAGCGAAAGAATGGATATGGCAATATATTTTCCCTTCAAGTAAGCGCTCTATGGATCCAGAAAGCAATGTTATTCGGCGCCACCATATCTATCACCAAAACTTTACCCGAGCTATAAAAAAAGCGGCTTATGATATTGGCATCAACAAACGCGTTACCAGCCATACTTTCAGACACTGTTTCGCCACTCACATGCTTGAAAATGGTTACGACATTCGTACCGTACAGGAGTTACTTGGACATAAGGATGTTAAGACAACGCAAATATACACGCATGTGATGAAAAAAGGCGCGTCAGGCGTAAAGAGTCCGTTAGAAGATATCTTTTAGAATGCCTTACAAGCCGGCGCGTTCCGGTGCGTCAGCATGAATATATGACAAGGTTTTTAGCTTAGCGTTTTCTTTCGCAAGCCCCAGAAACCAAGTATGCCCGTCATAAATAACCAGGCAGCAGCTGGAACCGGTACCGGACTGACAATCGGTTCACTAAATTCACTTGCCAAGGTGACTGCAATGTTATCAAACAACACTGAGCTGCCTGCCGTTACAGGAAAACCATCTTGAACCAGGCGAACTCTTAAACTATTTACGTTGGGTGTAAAGGCAGCATAAAGAAACTGCCAGGTATCCAAGCCGATGGTGACTGCACCGAACGTCGGATCAAGTCCAAGGTTAATATCAAATGAAGTATCTGACATATCAATGTAGGCCTGTCCTGAAATCATGTTTCGGGTATTAATAAAACCGCTTAAAATATAATTTTGACCCGCCGTGACAGAAATCGCGCTTGATTGTAATCCAAAACCGGGACCACTAAACCCAAAATAAGGTGATGACTGCGCACTACCACCTGTACCCGACACCGACTCACTGTTATATAAAAATTGACCTTTACCAAAATTAAGCTGTGACCAACCCGCTAAACTCGAGTCAAAGCCACCGTTAGTAATTAAATTAGTATTACCGCTACCTGGAACAAAGTTGCCGGTTACAACAACCGCCGATGCCGTTGAAATATTAAGCAATAAAAACGAAAACAAAACCAGATTACGCATTCCCCGCTCCTTAGTGACCATAGCCACCCCATAATCCATCACCAGTAACATATAAATAGTAAGGTTTATAATCTAGCACTGAGTAAAAACGAAGTAAATGGCTTATTACAACGGCTATTACTCGTCTGTCACACACCCTTCTGATGCGTTCTTCACGTTCTTAATGAATTTATAGAGTGTGCCACGAGTCGCTTTGTATGGCGGCATTGTCCATGCTGCTTTACGTTTTGCCATTTCTTCTTCAGGAACAGCTACATCTAAAATAAGCGAACTGGCATCGATGGTTATTTCATCACCGTCTTGCACTAGTGCAATCGGTCCGCCTTCTTGTGCTTCCGGTACCACGTGCCCAATTATAAAGCCGTGTGAACCACCGGAGAAACGACCATCAGTAATCAGCGCAACGTCTTTACCTAAACCTGCTCCCATGATGGCAGAAGTTGGTGTGAGCATTTCCGGCATGCCGGGGCCGCCCTTTGGTCCTTCGTTACGAATAACAATCACATCGCCTTTTTGAATTTTTCCGTCTTCCAATCCTTTGAGCATGTCTTCTTCACAATCGTAAACACGTGCAGGACCCACAAAACGTAAGCCTTCTTTGCCTGTGATTTTGGCAACTGAACCACCCGGTGCCAGTGAGCCTTTTAAAATTTGAATATGTGCAGTTTCTTTAATCGGGTTTTCAATTGGCAGAATAACGTCTTGTCCTTCTGTTAACCCCGGTAAGTCTGCTAAATTTTCTGCAATGGTTTTGCCTGTGCAGGTTAGGCAGTCGCCATTGATCATGCCTTTCTCTAGCAGGTATTTCATCACGGCAGGAATACCACCTACGTTATGCAAATCTTCCATCACGTATTTACCGGATGGTTTAAGATCAGCAATAAACGGGATACGATCAGAGACTGTTTGGAAATCATCAATGGTCAATTCGACATCAACCGCACGTGCCATCGCAATAAAATGCAGCACAGCATTGGTTGAGCCACCGAGTGCCATGATAATAACCAAGGCATTTTCAAAGGCTTCACGTGTCATGATGTCACGTGGCTTAATATCTTTTTCAAGTAAGTTACGAACAGCGGCGCCCGCAGCACGACACTCGTCTAACTTACCTTTGTCTACTGCTGGCGTTGATGAGCTATAAGGTAAGCTCATTCCCAGTGCTTCAATCGCAGATGCCATGGTATTGGCTGTGTACATACCGCCACAGGCACCTGCTCCGGGACAAGATTTTTCAACTATAGATTGACGTTCGTCGTCATCAATTTTTCCGGCAAGGTATTCACCGTAGCTTTGAAATGCTGAAACAATATCAAGTGTCTGACCATGCAGATGCCCAGGTTTGATGGTGCCACCGTAGACCATGATTGCTGGGCGATTTAAGCGTCCCATTGCAATCAGTGCACCGGGCATGTTTTTGTCACAACCGGGAATGGCAACTAAGCCGTCATACCATTGGCCACCCATCACGGTTTCGATCGAGTCAGCAATAATTTCACGCGACTGCAGCGAGTAACCCATGCCAGAGGTACCCATGGAAATACCGTCGGAGACACCAATGGTGTTAAAACGCATACCGACCATGTCCGCTTCGACCACACCTTTTTTAACTACTGCGGCTAAATCATTCAAATGCATGTTACAGGTATTACCTTCCCACCAAACACTGGCAATACCAATTTCTGGTTTTGCCATATCGGCAGTCGTTAAACCTGTACCAATCAACATCGCTTGTGAGGCGCCCTGTGATTTGGGTTCGGTGATACGGGAACTATATTTGTTTAATTTGTTGCTCATGTCTCAACTCCGGCTACCTATAGCTGCCTGATTTAATTGGTTATTTTAGATTATTGCTGCACTAAGTTGCAGCGGGCTTTGCAATGCCTTGCTTCTCAGGCAAAATGTGCCTTGAACATCAGTTTTACAGGCGGCAAAGGATAGCAGAAATGTCCACAATGCGCCTTTTTAATAGCGTATTTTGTATTTGAGCTGATGAGCAAGTAAACACCACAAATCTTACCTCTATATATAGAGTACCTATAAGGATGACACCATGAGTATTGATCGCATTGTTATGGCCTTTGCCGGCACCGTTATTTTAATCAGTGTTGCGCTGACCCATTACCACAACCCAAACTGGATGTGGCTAACTGTGTTTGTTGGTGCCAACTTGCTACAAGCTGGTTTTACTCGTTTCTGCCCTCTAGCGACTATTTTAAAGAAAGTTTTTGGTGCAAAACCAGGCTGTGCTTTCGAGTAAAGCCAAGTTTTAGTTTGCTCGTGTAAGCATTTGCTACGCGAGCAAATTAATTATTCAATCCAGTTTCATGGATGAATCTCTCTTAATATGAAAATCATTGAAGTCATTGCTGATCAAGGCCATCTCGATACCATTCTGGGTATCGCAGAACAACAAGGTATTGTTGATCATTGGCAAAGCAGTGTTGCGGAAGACGAACGTTGTGCCGTACGCATGCTGGTCAGTCCTGACTCTCGGCAAGCCGTACTTGATGCGCTTCAGTCTGTGCTCAGTACCAGTGAAAATTCCCGTATTATTGTCACCCCGGTTGAAGTTAGCCTACCTCGTGAAGAAGAACCTGATGAGGAAGACAAAACTAAACGTAAAACAGCTTTAAGCCGCGAAGAACTTTATAACTCAATTGAAAGCAGCAGCCGCCTTGATGGTCGTTTTCTTTTATTAGTCTTCCTTTCTACTATCGTTGTGATGGTTGGGTTGTTAGAAAACAATGTTGCGGTTGTAATTGGTGCTATGGTGATTGCACCTTTTCTTGGTCCTAATATTGCGTTAGCACTAGGTGGTGCCCTCGGTGATAACCAACTTATTTGGCAAGCACTTAAAACCAATTTAGTCGGCATGAGCCTGGCACTATTGCTCTGTATTCTATTGGGCTGGTGGTGGCCATATGAAATCAGTAGTCAGGAATTATTATCTCGTACTAATGTCGGGCTAGAGTCGATTGCCTTAGCCCTCGCCTCTGGTGCTGCAGCCGTGCTTTCAATGACGACTGGTTTATCCAGTGTATTGGTTGGCGTTATGGTGGCGGTTGCCTTACTCCCTCCCACGGCAACATTAGGCTTTATGTTAGGCAGTGGGCATTATGATTTAGCGATGGGTGCGGGGTTATTGCTTGCAGTAAATATTGTGAGCGTAAACTTAGCAGCAAAACTTGGTTTTCTTTTTCTTGGTATCAAACCAAGAACCTGGCTAGACCAACAACGCGCACGCCAATCTATTACCAGTTACATTATTTTTTGGTTTATATCGTTACTCGCGCTAGGTACGCTTATTTATTTACGCGGTAGAATTAATATTTTATAGCCTTTAGCTACTCTAATAAAAAAAAGGCGTCGTTTCCGGCGCCTTAAATAACAATCAGAGAATTAGGACAAAATTAGACTTGCTGTGCTGTTACTCGCTCTAATTGACGCTGTCTATGCGCCAGTAAACTTTCATAAATAGGTGTGAGCGCCTTATGTTCCATGCTATCACTAAGACGAATCTCATCAAGACAACAACTGAAATAATTTATTTCATTTCGAATAGATTCTTCAAAACGTTCTTCAGCACTCATTTCATTAAATAATTGTTCTACGACTTGTGCCATGCTGCCTCCTCAGACCATCCTTATGTAACTGGATGACAACCATAACAATCTGATTGGATTCAAAACATGAACCCGTTCACAGAGTAACCGTAACGCTGTGAACTACGTCACAAAACAAATAACTTTTACGCTCGTTTACGTTGTATATCTGTTTGAGAATCTGAAAGAGGAACGTCTTTGAATAAACGTTGTTGATGCAAATAGAGTTGTACGTCTTCTCTATCCATGAGGTCGGCAATACTAATTTGTGATAAGAATTCCTGAATCCTTTCACTTAAGTCCCACCACATATCGTTATATATGCTCATGCCATAACTGGATTTCTTGGGGCGCTTCAAATGTCTTTCATGAACTGCCATAAGAATATCGGCGATACTGATATCAGCAACATCAGTCGCGATACGGTAACCACCACCGGGACCACGTACACCTACAACCAAACCACTTTCCCTGAGGCTTGCGAGTAACTGTTCAAGGTACGATGATGATATATTTTGTTGCTGTGTTAAGTCCGCCAAGGTCAATGGCTTACTATCAACCTGCATTGCAAGCTGCAGCATCGACTGTATGGCATAACGGGCTTTCGACGAAATCTTCATATCCTTCTCCGATTCACGATCTTTTCTTATTTTCGAGATTACAATTCCCGATAAAATTAGTCAAGAATAGACTAATTCCAATAATAACATAGGTTCTGTAGGTGAACTTCCTGTCTCACATACAACCAGCTAGACTCTAACAAACAATAACAATGAATGACTAACATTATGCATAACCGTCATGATCTTGGATTAATTCTCCGCTCACACATTCCTATTATTGTGATCAAGTCACATGAAGAGCGCCGTGTACTACAGCTGCTAACTAAACAAACCCTGAAATTAGCCAAACCGCTTTTTAAATGGACAATTACCGAAGGGCTTGAGCGTATTGATATTGATCTGGAACCACAACGGCACAATTCACAGCCCACTGATGTACTTCGGCATATTAAAGCTTCACGACAAGATGCTGTTTATGTCCTCGCTGATTTTCATCCCTATTTGGATGAAGCAATGCATATTCGCCTACTTAAAGATATTGCCTTAAGTCATTATGAAACCGGATCACACATTGTATTAATCAGCCATGATGTTGATGTGCCACCTGAGCTACAAAAATTCACAGCACATTTTGAATTGTCTATGCCAAACAGTGATGAACTTGAAAAACTTGTTCGCAATATTGCTAACGAATGGGCAAAAAATAATCGCGGCAAAAAAGTTCACACTGATCGTAAAACACTCGATGCCATGGTCAACAACCTTGCTGGGCTGACTTTGCGTGATGCAACACGTTTGGCGCGCAATGCTATATATGATGATGGAGCGCTTACCGAAAGTGATTTACCCAACGTTATGCAAGCAAAATATGACTTGCTCAACAATGAGGGTGTGCTCAGTTTTGAATATGAGACCGCAAGTTTTGCTGAGGTAGGTGGCTTAAGTAAATTAAGTGATTGGCTCAAGCAGCGCCGTGGCGTGTTTCATGGTGAGCTTGAAAATAAAGGGCTGGATATGCCCAAAGGCACTTTGCTGCTTGGCGTACAGGGCTGTGGTAAAAGCCTTGCGGCACGTGCAATTGCCGGAATTTGGAATGTACCTTTATTACGGCTTGATTTTGGTGCGCTATATAATAAATTTCATGGTGAGAGTGAACGTAATTTACGTGAGTCATTAAAAACGGCAGAAGTGATGGCCCCCTGTGTGTTGTGGATGGATGAAATCGAAAAAGGTATTGCTGTCGGTGATAATGACGGTGGTACATCTAGGCGAATGTTAGGAACCTTACTTACTTGGATGGCTGAAAAGAAAGCTCCTGTCTTTATGGTTGCAACCGCCAATGATATTGAGCAACTGCCACCTGAGCTGATCCGCAAAGGTCGCTTTGATGAAATATTTTTTGTTGATTTACCAAAAGCAGATGTGCGTTGGAGCATTTTTCGCATTCACATAGAGAAACGTGAACTTAAGCCAGAAGATTTTGATTTAACCAGTTTAGTTCAAGCCAGTGAAGGGTTCTCAGGTGCGGAAATTGAACAAGCTGTTGTCGCTGGTTTATATTCAGCGCATGCACAAACTGAAGATATAAACACTCAGCATTTATTACATGAACTTAAAACGACTAAACCCTTATCCGTTGTGATGGCTGAAAAAATTAATCAGTTACGTAGTTGGGCTGCCGACAGAACCGTTCCTGCCGACTAATTAAAGCCGATCATCATTTAATTGAATGAAAGTCACGTAAGGCAACAATGGCTTGTTCAAAGCCTTGTTCTGCTGCACGTGTCCACCAATCGAGCGCTTTATTCACATTTTGTGACACACCTTGACCATTCGCATATAGCGCTCCAAGATTATATTGTGCGGCAGGATCACCCTGTTGAGCAGCTTTATTCCACCAATGTACGGCTTCTGTTGCATCACGGCGAATACCTTCGCCCTTCAAATACATAATGCCTAAGTTAAATTGTGCATTGATGCTGCCAGATACAGCCGCCACACGCCACCAACGTACTGCATCGACCATATTTTTTTGTACACCATCGCCATTCGCATGCGCCACACCAATATTATATTGCGCATTTACATGACCTAATTTAGCAGCACGACGATACCAATAAGCGGCCATCGCTGGATTAGCATCAACACCACGACC
>JALTKP010000017.1 GCA_027078075.1 Gammaproteobacteria bacterium
TGTTGAAAGATTAGATGCTACTAACACCCTCCATAACGATATATAAGAAAACAAACAGACACAAAAAAGCCCTAAGCATCAACTACTTAAGGCTCATATATGGCGGAGAGGCAGGGATTCGAACCCTTATCTATATATAATATTATATTTACCACTAAAAACACACTTAACACATTGATATATATGAATTAATAAATACGCACAGAATTGCGTATTTATGTTCAAACCCACTGTTAAATTATACAATATTGTTTTTTATATTAGAGGCTATGAAAATCTAACTCCCATATTAATGCACAGCGCAGTACATCAGCCTACCCTTCGTATAATGAACTTAAATTAAACATTCATTCAAGTTGAAAATCACCCTAAATATCAATTTTTATACTAATTATGAAAATCGGTATAATTCAGTTAAACTTATGTTTTATATAGCTCAATCCTGATTCTGACAGTTCACATGGGCTACGAAATACCTAACAAAGGGAAATTATGGCCAAAGATAGTGTTCTTACACCTGTAGAAAAAGCAAGTATCTCTATAAAAAACTTCATTTTTCATATAATAATTCCAGGAGAAGAAAAGCCAAGCTACCTATCTGAAGTAGTTCTCACTGGTTCTCAGCGGAGTTTTTTCTGTGAACGTTTAGCTCAAGCGGCTGAAGGAACGCAATATTTATTTACTGATAAGAATGCAAGCACCCCTATGCGGTGCAAACGAATATTAGATAACCCTGATTCTAATTTTCTAGAAGAATCTAAGGGCATTGCTCAAGAGTTTTTAAACCATCATAAACGCCAAATGAGTAGTGGTGTTCTTATAGTTGCATTGATCAATGTGATGCGTGATAACGAGTCAATTCCATTAATATCATTATTAAAAATGGATCATACAAATGTTCTGGAATATCTTACAGAGGAAAAAGATGGCGGTGTAGTCGCCAAACTGCAAGAGGTTCTGAATACCTTTGTTGAGGACAAATCAGCCTTACAAAAAGTCGCATTAATTGAAATAAATGATAAATATTCTTGGGACGTTCTTGCCAAAGAAAGAAAATCAGCTGATGGTGTTGCTGATTATTTCAAAGGTTTTTTATCCGTAACAGAACGAGAAGATGCAAGTTACTGGACGCGACAAGCATTTAGTTCAGTTGCAAGCTGGGCATTTGAGAATAAAGAAAAACTCCCTGAGGACCAAGATCCATCAAGTTATAAGTTGCGAGCTATTAAATACCTAGAAACACATAGTGAGTTTAATACTAAAGGCTTTTTAGATATGGTCATATTGGATGACAATCCCGACAGACGCCAAGAATTACGCGATAGCCTTAATGAGAGGCTTGCTGACAAAGGTATTGCAGGCCAAACTTTTACTCCTAAACCAGACTCTATTAAGAGTGGTGTACGTAAAAATCGCCGCATTACAAAAGAAGGAGTTACTTTGGAATGGGAAGGTGAAGCCAAAACAGCCGGTATTCAGTTTGAAAAACAACCTGATGGTAGACAACGTATCATAATCGATACTCATGGATTCTCTCAAGAAAGTTAAATTATTAGAAATGACTAACTTACTAAACGATCTTAATAATTGCCTGATTCCCATATGTTATCATGCAGGTGAAATTATTGAGTATTGGGATCGGCTCGATATTACTGGCAACCAATACGCTGATCTTCAAGATGATTTATCAATTTTACTGCGAACTGTAACTAGTTCTTCGCTTACAGTACGGGTTAACGACGACGCTGTTGATATCAGTTCATTAAAACAGATGTCTGAGGATGGAATTCCTTTTGAAAATTGGCAAATTTTGCTAAATAAAGAGGGGGCTATTCATCCTGATGGCGTTGAAAATGACATACATACAATCTGGTTTATGAACAATGAAGGTTTTTCTAAATGGGTTTCATCTATAGAACCCTTTAATTCAGAAAACAATATACTTCGTCAACACAGAGCCACTCGTATTTTAGTCTGTGGCTTTGAACATGCATTTGGTGGCCCCGCATTAGCAATAGATAATATTAATGCCCAAGCCATACCTGAAAACTGGCCTTTAAAATATGAAGGTCCAGATGAAGATGCTGTAAAGCGCCAGGTTCATATTTTGTCACATGATGGTGCCTTACTTTCACCTTCTCCATTTTTACTTTCATGGGGTGATATTGATTCTGATATCGCACAACCATTTCGATTTTTAAGTGGTAAATCTTTAGTCACCTGCCTCACACAAGAGTTTTATGACACAAAACGTATAGTATTGAAAGGAACCCGGCGTCTGGAACTGCCACTAGCTATTGACAGTGATTTAATTCCTAGTGCATCTGATCTTAATAAATTATGGAAAGCAGTACAGTGGGTGTACGAAGAACGCTCAGAGGTACGAGCAGCTCTTATTACCGATAGGCTTTCTTTAGACCTTTCTAATGGTCAGTCTTTGCTTGCTGGTGCCTGTAAATTTATAAATGATGCGTTAACTCAATCTATAGAACAATATAAATTTGTTATCCAGGATCGTAAAGACGCATATGCTAAAGAGCTTCGCGAGCTTCTAAAAGATGTCCAACATCAAGCAGGACTCTTCTCCGAAAAAATACGTAGCATTATGAACAGCCTTCTACGTGATGTACTTGCAGCTTTGCTTTTGATTAGTTTAGGCCTGTTCTCAAGAGTTGGAAAAAGCAAGGAGGTTCTTGAGTCCGATGAGGCTAATCTATTATTTAAAGCACTTGCGTTTTATTTGGCGATAAGCCTTTTTCTTCAAGTATTTATCCATTTACGTGATTTGTATTTAACCAATAAAGAATTGAGATATTGGACTAAGGCAACACGAACTCAGATTGGCATAGATGAAATTAAAAAATATCTCAGTGACCCTATAAAAGACAGGCGCTGGAGTTTTTATGGGATGCTGACTATCCTATCTTTGATTTACATTATCTTAAGTTTTATGTCATGGAATTTTCAGTATCTTCTTAAAACATCCGGTATTCTATAACTAGTACTAGTTAAAATCATAGAAAACTGAATATCATTAACCATCCAGTAATAAAGATCAGCAAGCATTAGAATGAGGTTCCACATATGAAGAAACTGACATCATACTCTTTAGCTCTACATCTTTAAGCTCTTGGATAAACTCATAAAAATCTATGATTAAATTGTTTTTTATATTAATCTCTATCCACTTTATAATCCCACTTGGAACTTTAATACTCCGTTTGAGTAATAAAATAAATATTCTATTCTCATTCTCCTGACACCAATAGTTATTAGAGAAAACCTCTATTATAGTTGAATGTTCTTGTTTGTTAACATTAAAAGCCTGATATAAAGCGTGTACACTATCTAATCCCTGTGTCGATATCAGGTAACTTTCATAAATTTCGTTAACTTCATCAAACCAGTCATGATTCAAACAGTAACTCGTAAGACTTCCTTTAATATCAACTAAATAATTATTATTTTTTGCCAAATAATATGCCGTAGAAAATCGATGACTACCACCATTGTTAGACCAAGTTAACGATGGTGCCCAGTATTTAAGATAAAAGCGCTCACCTCCTTCACTCAATCCACCTTCCAAACAATAATTAAAATATTCTTTAGTTGAAAAACGATTGAAATCATCAATATAATTCTGGTAATTTTTTCCCCCAAATTCTTCTATATTTTTATAATTTTTTAGTCCATGTCTACTTGCCGATATAGCCTTAACTAAATGAATAGGTACATTAATCAACTGGACATCTGAAACTATAAACCTTTTCATGAATTCTATAGTCGCTTGACTGATAGACAAATGACTTAGTGTATCAGCATTAAATTCATCATCAATTTCATTAAATGAACGTGGGATATATTGATCAAATATTGTATGAGTTCCAGAACAATTCATCTCATCATACCAAGTTGTTATTACAAGAGAAACATCAGTAAGATAGTCTCCTTCGTTTTGAACATTTAATGCTAAACGGATATCTGAAAGTATCTCTAATAATTCTGATAACATATTATGAACCACTAATTTTTAAATTATAGAAAAATCAGAATTAAACTCTTGTATACTTTCGCTAGTGCACCCTGAAAAATTAGAGACAATGCGAATGTAATTTACGTCATATCTAAATTTGGTATGCATATATGATACTAGAGAAACTAAACTATGCTGGTTTTATTGCTGTTTATTTAAAGAAAAACCAACCCCTGATTAATGATATTTAATTCTGAATCTATACATTTTAAACTACTAAAAGTATAAAGTAGTTTTTTGTCACCCCATGCACGTCCACCAATTGCACGAATGATGATATATTCTTCAGGACTTAATACATAAAATTAGAAATTTATTCACCCACATGCCTTTTCTGAACCCCTATAATCCTATCAATACTTACTTGATCCTGCTTTGGTATACCCATCTCACATTCATTGGCGTAGGTATTGTATAACCCTCAAATAAAAACTAATTCATAAGTCTTATAACTATTTGAGAGACATTATAACAATCATTAACTATTACGTAGATTTATACATAGTATTGAATAGTTTCAGTATATAAATCAATACATTACTGTCCCGTTAACTTAAATAGCGCCGTCATTCCCGAATGCCCGTGTAAATTTAATGGGTCGGGAATCCAGTGGCTTTACAGTACCTAAGGCCGCTGGACCCCCTACACAAGCATTCGGGGATGACAGTTTAAATAATTATTTACGGCGTTTGTTAATGTCAAATTTCATATCGTTAACGACTGTAAATGTTAAATAACTGTAATGAGTAGCATTATTAAGCCATATTTCATTTTCTTAACGGGACACCAGTGAAATCAATACCTTATTTTAATTTATGAAAGTTTGACCCTGTAAATGTATATTCACCCATTGTAAGTTAAACCATTTCTTGTCACTTACAGACTGAATGATTGATTTAGTAACCGCTGAAATTGAATAGTTAAGTATGCCAATACAACCAGAATAAGGCTAACAAGTGCAAACTTCTCATAAAATGATATATTAACAAATAATAAGGTTGATAGAGCTTCTAATAATATTATAAACACAATAAATATCGTTACATGAGAAGACTTCGATCTGCATATTATGAAACCTCCCAAAGGCGCACCTATAGCCACAATCGGTGCAGAAATCATCCAGCTATTAACAATATAGTCAGATATCAGAATACTATCATTGCTGAAAACAAATACCGTGCCTATGATAGAACAACAAGCCATATATGCAATGGTAGTCGGTATTACTGATACAGGTTTAGATTTGTATAAACCTGTTACTAAAAAGAATAGCAAAGCATCTGCACCCGACCCAATTAAAGCTGACAAGATTCCTGCAGGAAAACTAAGTGCAATAAGGGTCCATACAGGAATACCATCACCATGATTAATTTCTTTATACACCATACGTACTTGAACATTTAGCAGAACAAAACCTATTACGAGCGCAAGCACACTAGAAGCAAGTTTAACCTCTGAGCCATAAACTTGAATATGATATAGACCAATATATAAACCTAACGCACTACCTGGCAGCAGAAACAGAAGCCAGTGCCAGAAAATTTTGATACGTAAACTGATAAAGAAAACTGTAGCAAATGTCATACCAACAGATTGAATAAATAGTGAGAACAGTTTTGCCTGCTCAGCACTGACTGAGAGTATTTTTGTGAATACGGGAAAGGCCACAGCACCACCACCCAAAGGAGTTGAGCCTGCTATTATTGAACCAAACAACATTGTTACCGCACTACTCCAGTAATCAATGAGTAACTTTTGTGGCTCATGATCAACAAGAAAAGCCAACCATATAGCGAAAGCTATCATCATGGCTAGTGGATAAATAAGCCAACGTTGATACAACACGTTTAATATATCTACAATTTTTTGTTTAATCATATCTTCATATAGAATTTTATAAATCTGAACTACTAATGCTCAAGAAGCCAATAACATATAACAACGTTTCCATTCTAATAACACTTCATATACTTTATTCAATGACCGTATAAAGTTAGTTTTTTCTAAAATAAAAGTCGACTTTACATCAATTTAATTTAAATAATAGCGTAACTATACGAAAAACATATAACGTGTGATAATGAATTAATTTATAACTTTTATCTAATGCAATCTCAACATTGAATTCTTATTAAAATCACGTGATTTGTAATTTACATCAAAGTTAAATTTTTTCCATTTTAGAGTAGTAATATTTTTATTTACATGATTTTGCATTGTCATAATATTAGCTCGCCAAAATTTATCATGATGCAAATTATAATCAGTATAATTCAATGTTTTAAAATGACGCCCACTCCTATCAAAATATTCAACCTTACTGACCCGATAATACCTTGTATCAATCCAGGTAATCATTCTTTCATAACCAGAATTTTTATACATAGGAATATATTCAACAACAAAATGTAATAGATCACCAAGCTTGTCATTTCTCAAAAATCTATAATTATATTTTTCAACTTCAAATGAGGCTAAATCCTCAAATGCGAATTCACTGCCCATAAAAGAACCAGATTTATTAGATGATGAAATACGTTTAATCCGTTTCAAAGCTGGCAGTAGCAGCCACTGATTATCTGCACTCATAATACTTGTATGAGTTAAAAGCACAGTCCCATTCATATCTAGTGGACTCATTATCAATATCATAGATTTATCGCCCCCTTTTTCTATTTCTAGATTTTTCACCCGCATTGCGCGATACACACTTCCTCGCCCTTGCTGAAATAGCTCCATATCGACATCAGCACTGCTTGACCCCCACCCACGCCCCATTTCATCAGCTTTCTGAATTATGCCAATTGCTTTCTCATCAGAATACGCATTCTGACTAATTACAGTTGCTAAAAGGAACATGGAGAGTAAATAAGTATATTTTTTCATAATCATATCCAACTAACTTAAATATTCATTTATTATTACTAGTAAACTAACTCTCAATGAAGCCAGTAGTTCGGTAATATTCCATCCATTTCTGAACTAAAGAATGGGTGACTTGCGGACAATGGACACCGATTTTTGAAAGATATTCATCCGCATTATCTGTACAAAAACGAGGTTGTTTATGGTAAAGCTCCATAAAGCTCAATGTGTTTTTGTATATTTTGTCGGTGAACAACGGACTCATAGGCGCAATTGCCAACGTTTTATCTAAAGACATTTTTCGCACCCACTCACGAAATCCTAACATCTTTAATCTAGGTCCAATTTCAGACACGATATTCCAAAACTTATTACTGTCAATTGATTCAGGATTTAGTATATGGAATGTCTTATTTTTTGAATCATCAATTTTGCTAAGTTCTACGATTGATCGACTCACATAATCAATTGGTGTGAAGTTATCTACCTTTAAAGGTTCATGGTAATAGCAACCCATTTCTATAGTGGATTTAATCATGAGTGATGGAAAATCATTTATATTTACTACACCTGTAACGCTATCTCCCATGATAAAGCCACATCGAAAGACTCTAACATCAGCTCCTAACACTTTTGCTTCTAACATTAACTTCTCTGCAACCCATTTTGTTTGTGAATAGCCACCTATGTTATATCCTAAGGCTTCATTGATATCATCTGTTTCATATATTGTATTTTTGTCTTTATGAAATGGCATTGTTCCAAAAACAGCGCACGTGGAAATATGATTTATGCCTTTAACTTTATTATAAGATGAGAACTTAATAACTTCTTTTGTGCCTTGGATGTTGGATGATTTAAGACCTTCATATGTATTCAAAAAATCAACTTGTGCTGCACAATGAAAAACCTCATCAATTAACTCACTTAATGTTATATATGCACCATCTAAAAGTCCAAAACCTGGTTTAGTGATATCGCCACAAAAAGAGATTATTCTATTTGAATAAGCCTCTTTCCAAAGAAGCAATTCTTTCATCTTCTTTACTATCCGAAAATACCCATCTTGATTGTTATTAGCACGCACCAAACAATAAACTTTATCAGCTTTATGCTCGAGCAAGTCTCTAAGAATGTATGCGCCTAAGAATCCCGTCGCGCCTGTTAGAAATGGTACTCCTGTTCTATCAGAATTCTTGCCAGTAAAATTGATATCATCAGGAAGAACAGCATCACTTATTAAATCAGGCTGTTCCATTTCTGGCCATTCGAAAATTTCATGAGATGCCATATTCTCAATTTCCCTTGCCAGACTAAGTATTGTTGTAAATTGATATAAATACCTGATTGGAATTTTATGGCCAAGCTTAACTTCATACTCCTGAGTTAAATAGAGCAATTGTATTGAGGTACCACCAAGTGAGAAAAAATCATCGTTAACATCAACTTCCTGAGACTTTAGAGCATCCTTCCATATATTTAATAATTTATCTGTCAAACTAATATCTGATTCAACACCTTGTGGTATGTAATTTGAATTTCTCTCTGACAATGCCTTACGATCAACTTTACCGTTAAGCGTCCTTGGTAATTCGGTTAAAATAGAAATTTTTGCTGGTACCATGTAATGAGGCATTAGAGTTCGAAGCTCAACTCTAAGTTGCTGTATAATTGATTCATCAGCATCTAAAACTATATACGCAGCTAAGTGTGATATGTTTTCGTTATTTGTTGCTGACTCAGGTACTACAGATACATCACTAATTTCAGGGTGTTTTCTAATTAGTGCTTCAACTTCTCCTGTAGACACACGATAGCCATTGATTTTTATTTGATCGTCATCTCGGCCTAAATAACGAATGCAGCCATTATTCAATCGCGCACCAACATCGCCGGTTTTATATAACTTCTGACCTATTTTATCAACGTAGATAAATCTTTCAGAAGTTAACTCATCAAGGTTTAGATAACCCAGACCAACACCATTGCCACCAATATATATTTCTCCTTCTTCTACTTGATTAAATTCATTATCGAGTATAAACACACTTACACCAGGAATTTCTAACCCCAATGTCCTGAATTCACTTACATCAGAAATTTTATTTAACAATGCACAACATGTGCATTCTGTAGGACCATAAGTATTAAAGACATTACAATAAGGAAGCCAACGTAATATCAAATCTTCGGGGTAAACTTCACCCCCAACCATCACATTTCGAACACTTCTAACTAATGATGGGTCAATAAACTTCAATATATTGGGTGGTAGCTGTAGCGATGTAATTCCATATGTATTGATAAGGTTTATAATATTATCAGGCTCTAGTAAATACGTTTTATCTTCTATTACTATCGCACCACCATTCAATATGGTTAAAAACACCTCAAATATTGAAGCATCAAATGCAAATGAAAAAAACTGTAGCACGACTGATTTTTCATCAATACTTAATAGCTCCCTCTGGCCTAGTGCCATATTAAGCACACCACCATGATGAATCAGAACGCCTTTGGGCATACCAGTTGATCCTGACGTATAAATTATATATGCAGGTGTCTGGTTTTTTGATTCACTGTCAGGATTTTCACTTGAGTGCCTATCAATACTATCCTTATATAAATCTACTGCTACTGTATGGATAATATTGCCTGGTAATTTAGACAGATGCTCTGTAACAGTCAATGCTAATCGTGAACCACTATCTTGGATAATGTGTTTCAATCTGGATTCTGGAAAATCTGGCTCTACTGGCACATATACTGCACCAAGCTTCAAAACAGCCATAATCATAATAAGTGCTTGAGGTGACTTGTGCATACAGACAAGCACACGATCTCCAAATTCAATACTTTTCTCTGATGATAAAAAATTAGCTAGTCTGTTGCTGTAACGGTTTATATCATGATAGGTATAAGCGACTTGACTACTGAACGCCATAACATTATCTGGCTGTCTCTTTACCCAATAATCGAACGCTTCTGGTATATTTCTGAAATATAATTGACTATCTGATAATGACTGGTTGTTTAATTGAGAATCCATAATCTGACGCCTCATATTTACACTTCTTCACACACATCAGATTTATCATGAAGATTATCATTGACAATTTCATTGAAGGTGAGATTCAATTCTCCTGTGCGATAGACAAGCCCTCTATCGAATTTATTGTCATTCCATGGATATATTCCAATATCATTGTATTTTAATAAATTGACTGCAAATACTTTTGCTAACATTACTGATAGTGAAACGCCGGGGCATTTAAACTTACCGATACCAAAAGGGAAAAATGTATAACGATGTTCCGAAATGACATTCCTATCAACAAATCGATCTGGGATAAACTTTAATGGATCACGCCAATACTGTGGATCCCTTTGAGTTATAAATGGGCTAATAATTAGAGTTGCACCTTTGGGAATTTTATACTTACCCAACATTGTGTCCTCAGTAGCCGTTCTATCAACAATCCACAATGGTGGGCTTAACCTGATCGACTCATTAAATGCAGACTCAAGCAACGGCATTGGCCCAGATAAAAACTCATTATCTTTTATTTCTAATTTTGTAATCTCATCACGAATCTTATTCTGCAACGTAGGATCTTTAGCAAGGTTGTACATCAGCCAGGTAATACTTGTTGCCGTATTATCAAATGCAGCCAGATACGCAGCTCTTAGTTCTTTAAATATTTGTTTCTTTGATATTTTATCAGACACATGATTTAGTATATGCTTCAGGCACCCCTTGGTATTATTCCCGGCAAGTGAAGACTCAATTAGGTCATATAATATGATGTCAATTTTTTTAGCTTGATTTTTTAGTTTGATATTATTAGGCGTTGGCACATACATAGGCAGTGGCAAGATTGAAGATAATCTCTCTGACATACAATCAAGCGAACGACACCAAGAGTCAACAATTATACTTGTATCCTGGTAACTCATCTGTTGTCCAAAAAAGGCTGTTGCAAGAGAATCTGATACATACCTATAAACTGCAAGTTGTATATCAGCATAGCCAGCCTCTTCAAAACTTCCTTTAGCTGTCGCTATTGCATTATTTGCAAATTGAACGTAATTTGCATGCATTTCCTTACGTCTATCGGTGCTGATGGACTTTGATAAATAAGTTCGTTGCTGCTTCCATTGTGCGCCATCATTCTCGATAAGGCTATCCCCAAACAGCGGCTCAAACAGCTTTGCTGTTGCACTCCTCCCAAGCGCTTTATCTTTACTTGCTTGTGCGACTTCATCTGCACCAAAAACGAGATATAAACTACCAAATCCCATATCTAGTTGCACTAAATCACCAAACTCCTGTCGGCATTTCAGCATATAATTAAGTGGGTCTTTCAGAAAGTTACTCGGTGGGCCTGCAAGTGAATTTTTGTCAGGTCTCGGTGGAATTTGTTCTTTATTCATTATACTCAATCCGTCGAAAATAGGCATGTAGTATGTGTAAACTATAATGTATACAACATGTCTATAAATTATGAATGGAAATAAGCCCGATGACAGACAGTCATACGAGCTCTATTCTTAGCAAAACTTTAAGCTTGCCTCGCCCACAACACCTGTACCAAATATTTTTGTAGACTCCATTATTTCAGCCGAAGAAATATAACGCTCATCCGACATTAACTGCATCAAATTCTCTGACTGTGGAAATTGAATTAACTCAAAGGTATCATAGTCCCAGCCACTGCTACGCGGAGTCTTGCAACTGAATAATGTGATAGCACCATAAAGATCCAGTGCTTCTTTTCTAGCTGTGATGTAGCGCTGAAAATCGGCATCATCACCGCTAGCAGTAAATGCAAAAGAAAATACTGCCTGTTCTGGTATTACATTTTCAGTATCTAGTGGATTTAATATGCTTGATATTAATACCGACTGTTCCTCTAATGTCTCACTTGATAATATAACTTGATTGAAACTTGAATTGCCCATAATTATATTCTCTATATTGACTTGAACTTTATAGGGATTATTGGGTTCATCAGTTTTTTCTTTGTAAGCTGTTATAAACATAATTATTTCCTCATTATTAAAATTAAACTGTTAGTTCGAACTTTAGTTTTTTCTTTGCTTCACCATTAATTAATACTTCGATAAAATGTACTCCAGCATAGTATTTTCTGACTGTGACGGATCGAAATTTATGCACTTTTCGTAAAGAAACTTCTCCTTTAGCAGGAAGGTCAACTGTGGTCCATTTATACACTTTAGCCGTTAGCTTCCCATTTGCTTTAACACTGTACAATTTATAATCAACAACTATCTTTTGGTCTAGATCGCTATCAGATACCAGTGATGCTTGAACAATAGCATCTTCTCCTAACGCCACACTATCAGATGAGGTGCTAAATTCTTCAACTCGAACACTTGGGTCTTTACTAAAACCAAGCAACGGAAATATATTTGGGTGACCTTGCTTTATTAACGTCCTGCAGCCATGTCGTATTAATTGATTCATTTCTTTAGATGCGTCTTTTGACCAGCCTGTTACTGTTTCAATAACCATATCAGGATTATCTTTCGAGATATCGTTCAAACAGTTCGCAACTGACCTACGTACATACAACTCGGAATCATCTTTAAGTTTTTCTAAAAGATCTATTACAGGACCAGGAGATTCCATGAACATTGGAAGTCTCTGAGCCCAGGGCAACCTTGGTCTAAGCCCTTCTGATACTAACCTGCGTACATTCACATCTTCATCTTGTACCCAGTCCTGCATCTTCTTTAAGACTTTATCAGAGTCCTTTATAATATATGCCCTTATAGGAACCTCAGATGTAAAGTATTTTGTCATTTCATACAGTGCATCTAGAGAAAGGTAAAAATCATTAATACCTTTGTCTTCAACAAACTGACACAGTGGCCATACAAGAAAACCACGTATCTCGCTAAAACCAAATTTGGTATCCGATCTCATGGCTCTAAGGACAATTTTCAATGCAGAGGGATAACTTTGAGGTAAGAATTCACTTATCGCATTTGCTATTTGGTTGATACGCTCTTTCATCTCAAGTTCATCTAAATTCCTTGATGCACGTTCAATAAACCCGTCTCTCTGAAACTCAGCGTAATACTCCTGAAATCTGGAGGCTAAGTCTCTGATGCTTTCGTTCGTGTAAATATCTTTAAACATGATGTTACTCATTATTTACTGCTCTTACCTGGTATGTAATATAGTTGCGCTCAGACAACCACAACAAGAGAGATGGAACCAACATCAAATCAACAATAAGTGCAAACAGAATAACCACGGATGTCGCTATACCCATATCGCTATTCATACTAAATGTTGATCGTCCAAGCGAAAGAAATCCAATAATTAGCACGACAGAAGATACTATAATCGCTTTTCCGGCACTACTTAACATTCGAGCAACCGCTTCTTCACTTGTTAGATTAGCTTTCCACGCCTGATTAAATTTATAGAGAAGATGAACTGTGTCGTCTACGACTATACCTATAGCGATACATCCAACTATAGCCAATGACATACCAACCTGGCCATCAAAAATACCCCATACGCCGTACATTGCCGCTATTGGTAACATGTTAGTGAGTAGACTCAGCAGCGCCATGCTGAATGATTTTAATGCTAGCCATATTACCAGTGATATTGAAATTAGGGCCACTCCCAAACTCAGCATCATACTTTTAACATTTATTTCACCGATGTGCGCAAACATTAAACTAGTACTTGCTACATCATAATTCAGCTGTGGGTGTAACTCAGCCATGTGAGATTCAATTCTCTTCTCAACTTCAAGTAATCCTTGAGTAGACAAGCTCATAAGGCTTACTGAGACACGGGTACTAGTATCATTAAGATTTACTTTGTTAGCCATATCCATACCCGCTGGTAACGAGTTTCTGTAAAACAACATAAACTGTGAAACTAGATTGGATTCTGCTGGGATTGTATAGTAGTTGACGTCTCCTCCATGCATATCCCTGTTAATGCTCTTAACAGTATCTGTAATTGTTGCTACATGGATTACCTCTTTTTGAATTCTAAGCCAGGAAGATAATTCTTCGATTTTATTCAAAAATTCAGGTTTGTATATTGAACCATAGGAGTTACTGTTTATTGATACATGGATAGAATACAAACCAGTCAGATTATTTGTTGTGAAATCAGTTGCCTGTCGAAACTCTAAGGACTCGTCAAAATATTTGACAAACTCATCATTTAAATCATTTTTTGTAACAAACAATGCACAAGAAAGCAGTATCATTGGTAATACAATAATCAATTTTGCATTATGTTTTTTTACGAATGAGAACAATCTGTCAGATTGGGCAACTCCTTTATAGTTTTGCTTACCAAACGTTAACAACAGACAAAGTGTCGGTAATAAACCAATTGTAAATATATAGGCAGAAGCAGCACCAATAGACACTATATTCCCAAGATCTCGTATAGGTGGAACCACGCTTAAATTTAAGCTCAAAAAACCTAGAATTGTTGTTAAACAAGTCAGCGTTATTGGAGTAAGGTTTTCAGTCAAGCTAACTTGCATAGCTGAATATTTATCTTTTTCTATTTTCAAAGAGTGTAAATAGGAGATAACAAGATGCACACACGCTGCACCGGCAATAGTCAATATAATCACTGATGATTGTGCAGACAATGTACTTAGATTAAACCCTAACCACCCTGACAAGCCCAGCCCCGACTTTGTTGCTAAATAAACAACAGACACAATAGCTAATGTACTAACAATGCTGCGCAACATCACCAAAAGTGTAACCGCAAGTAAGCCATACATCATAGGAATAATGGTCTGGCTATCCATAATTGACGATTCAAGAAAGGCATTATTATACATAACCATGCCTGTTAGATAGATATTAAAGTTTGGGTTATTCTTTTTTTCCTGTTCTACAAGAGATCGTACCGCTGCGACTACTTCACTATTCTCATATGGAGATACTCCAGGCATATCTACAACAACGTTAATAGCTGAGACCCGGCTATCCTTTGATATAATCCTATTGATAAGCAGGGGTTCAGATAGTGCAACTTTTTTGATAGCACTAAGCTGACTTTGTTCAAAATCCTCTGATACAAAAAGATTCCTTACAGTCAAATCATCGCCTTTTGTTTTGACGTGGTTGTAATTAGTAATAGAATCAACTCGACGTGTGTAAGGTATTTTCCAGGCTTTCTCCGTCAAGGCTTCAATATATCTTAAACTTTCGATTGAAAATACTTCTCCACTGTTAGGTTCAATAACGATAAGTATGTTGTCGTTTTTACCATAAACCGTCTGAATCGTCTCAAAAGACTTTAATTGTTCATTCTCTTCTGAGAAAAAGACTCTGTAATCTGTATCAAATCCGAGTTTGGAGTTCCCAAGGTACGCTCCAACTGCTAACAATAATGTCATTACTGCTAGAATGTACCTATATCGAAATACAACTGTATGAAATATCATATTTAATTTTTACCCTCTCTGCTGAATAGGTTTATTCAATTTTATTCTGTTAACATTGCAAACTTAATTTTTTGAAGCGGTATAATATTTATCTCTCCCCATACTTGGCATTATTCTACATCTCTCATGTTGTATAATGAGCATCAACTTCGACACTTAATTTCACTTGTGTCTGAATTTGACTATGTACATTAATTAGCTCATCACGACTGGAGCCCGAAAGTAAATAATAACAAAAATGCGGCTGGGCAGACTCTGGTACAGCCATAACTTGATCACCCGTTTCATTTAGAATTACAAGCTGTTCAAGGTGCCCTAGCTCATTGAATATATCCATACCATCTATTTTTTTCAGAACACCACTTTGCGGATATTTAATACCTCCAAACAACACTGCTGGTAGGTCTAAACAAGGATTTGTAGCTATTGTATGACCCACGGCTAAACTAGCCTGTGAGACAAAAACATTCTCATCGAGCAATCGTTCAATTAATTGAACAGTATATCCACCTCCTGGTCTCAAACCTGCTTCCAGAACCATAGGTTGATCACCTGTATAGCGAATTTCCACATGGGCGGCACCACCTTTCAGTCCTAATGCCCTAGCAGCACGAATAGCTAATGCACCAACTTCAGCTTCTCTATCTGGGGACATTGATGTCGGCCACACCGATGCTGTTTCAGCAAAATACGGTCCGCTGGCAGGATCTTTCTCGAGTATGGCCAATACTCGGTCTTCTCCGTCAGGCATCAAAAAAACATCAACACTTACTTCTACACCTTCACAAAAGTGCTGAACCATGAGCTTGAGCCCAGACTGTCCATATGCGAATCGATTGCGATCAATCATTGAATCTACTTCAACAGACTGTTCGGTCATTTTATGTAAGCTATTGACTGCTTCTTTACATTCTTCTTTAGTACTTACAGCTATCACGCCCTGACTATTCATTGAATCAATCAGTTTAATAACCCCTACTCCACCCAATTTAGATTCAATAATTTTCCAAGTTGATTCAGCATCATACACAGGATAAGTTAATGGAACAGGAACGCCCAATGAACCCCAAACCATAAAAGAGAGATACTTATTTCGACTTACAAGTGCAGCAGTTGTTGACATGCCTCCCTGTAAGCCTAATTTTTCACATAGTGTTGCAGTAACTACAATATTTCCTTCATTAACTGGAATCAAAGCATCAAATGGTTTTTCGCAATGATACGCCTGAACAGTTTCCTGTATGGCAGAAGTGTCCCATAGAGGAGTCGTTAATATTGCCTCGACTCCTGAATGCCCTTCAAACTCTTCACCATTTCCTATTAATACGACTGTATAACCTGCTTGATGTAGGCTATCTACCATATAACGATTTGGGTAAGCATGAATTATTCCGACTCGTTTCTGCTCTATCATTATTTATTCCTTGTTAAAAGCTACCCGTACGCTTACCAGGTTTCTTCGCCAATGCAACTACCGACCTGTCTCCTACATCACGCTGTCTTGATTCTAATAGGTCAGTTGTCATGTTATTCGTCCAGACCTTTCCTTTTTCTGAAATACGAAACTCTGTTTCTGTTTCGTAAATGATTCCTTGACTGACCCAATCAGACATCAATTTTTTAGGAATTGTTTCGATAGCATCCTGATATTTCTTTTCGATATGTAAAAACTTAGGAAACATTACTGCTCCACGATTTTCTGGTTTATGTAGTCGACTAGAAATTTTCTCAACGACACTCTGGTCTCCCTCAATCGCATCCATGTACCTGTTCACATTGCCGTAATTCATATAAGCAACACCGTTTACATAACCACGGGCAGAAGATCCAACTGCCAATGTTTCAGCACTATGCGCGCCTGCACCACCACCCCAAAGCAGTCGAAAATACTCACATACATCTTTTTTCTTGCTATATACCTGATCCGCAACATTGGTATAACCGGTTGCACCTAACTGAGACCTCAATTGCTCAAACAGAGCTAACATGATCGGTTCTGATGGCTTAGGAGGAACTTTGCCCTCAGCCATTTCTTGCTTGAATTTCGGCGGAAACGCGTAATAATGCAAATTGTAATAATCTATACTGTCGTAGCCGTCAGCGACTAGTCGTTGAATATCTTTCTCTAAATCACCGAGCTGCTGGCCTGGTAAGTTGTACATCATATCAACATTAATCTCTTCGAAACCGATGTCTCTTGCTCTACTAGTCACAGCCTCTACGTCTTTCAGAGTAGCCGCAATATTAAACGATTCACGAAGTTTCTCATCGTAAGTTTGTAGACCAAAGCTAATTCGCTGTACACCCATTTCACGCAGTAGTTCAAGACGAGCAGGGTCACTTAATGACTTGGGTTCTCCCTCAAAGGATATTTCCACATCTGAAGTTAAAGAAAAAGATTTATTAATTGTTTCGAAAATTCGTTTTAGCTGATCAGGAGAAAAAATTGATGGAGACCCGCCGCCAAAGTAGATAGCTTTAATTGTGCTAGACGTTCCTCTTTGAGATTGCGCTGTACGTTCTATGTCTGTACATAATGCCTTGGTATAACGCTCATACACAGAAAAGTCTTTAGCTACTCGAACATGAAAGGGGCAAAACCGACACAAGTCTTGGCAATAAGGTATATGCACGTAAAGCAATGTCTCAACTGAATCTGTCACTGGAACGTTAAAACTATTAAGAAACTCCTGCAGCTCCTTGTTCTCTTCAAGCAAAGGGTAAAAGTAATACGTTACCGGGAAATAAGTATCATACATGTTAAAGATCCTCCGTCTCTATAACCAGCTGATGCTCATTATCATGACTTAATATACGCTCCGCATTCTTATTTAGAATCAGCTCTAATACGTCTTCATCGATCCCTGCAGATAACAAACTCTTGAGTAACACAGAATAGCTTCCGCTAACGGGCAAATCTGATGCGAATAGAATTTTATGTTTAATTTCCGGTCGGTAATTAAGCCACTCAATGATTTCTTCAGGTGGCACCAATGCCGTGTCTAAGTAAACGTTCTCATATTCAGCTGCCATTTTGAGAGCCTCGTTATACCAGTTAGGCTTACCACCATGAGCGAATATTATGCGGAGATCAGAATGGCTCTCGACCAGATTTCGATATTCTATTGGGTTAATAAACCGCTGCGATGTATCTCGCTGCGCTGTCAAACCAGTATGAAACATGATTGGTTGTGCTGCTTTTTCGCACTTATCATAAACTGCCATCATACTATCGCAGAACGGGTCAAACCCATGATCTGCAGGATAAAACTTATATCCACGAATACCGATTTTATGACCATGCTCCCACTCAGCTCCAGGATCTTTATGATAATTTGGATTGATATTGCCAAAGGGAATAAAAAATGAATCTTCTTTAGCAAAATCTGCAATCATCTGACTATCTATTGAGAAATTTGTGCCTGGTCCACACTCTGCTAGAATAACGGCTTGGCTAACACCTTGTTTCTGAAGATATGATTTAAGCGCAGATGGGTTAGAAAAAATTTCTTTTACATCAATATTTTTCTCGAAAGGAAACTTATTCAACAAACCCTGAATATCTTCACGTAATAAACCAAACTTACCTACGTGCACATGGAAATCAACAATTTTCACTGCAATTCTCCTCATTAATTTGATACGAAACTGAATTATTTCCCTTTCTCACATCCTTAACGTATGCATCGACAGGCAATGTAAGCCTCTCATTCAAAAATGCTCTTAGAGGCTCTATATGCTCTGGCTCCAACCACTCGGCAGCCAAGTCTTCAATTACATGATGTTCTGCAACTTTTTTATCGCCACGAAAATGCCGAATGATTGGATGTATAAAGTTGGAATCTTCCGCCTTCACAACATTATCTCGTGCAATACGATGTACACTGAATGGGTTATCGAATTTTTGGATTCCAAACTCCATCGTCACAATAAAGTACTCACTGTCAGCGTGTGACCATCGCTCTTTTGCATACTCAACTGTTAATTCTTCCAGCCACTCAACACTTTCATTTAATCTGTCTAATACAAAAATATCAGCGAGAAATCCTGGCTGTTGCCATAATGCTGATGTTTTATTCACCCGTTCAATTATTTCTTGCGTAAGAGACCCTGCATCGAGGTGCACAAATCGTGATGGGTAACTAGTATCGTTATATCGCTCCATTAATAAACGGCACAGTGTACGAACGTTATATCGAAATCCATGAATAAATCCAGACATGTATTTTTTGTAATCGATATACTGCATCAGAGTACCTGCAAAGAATAGATCCGGTATATTTGCCGACTCCCAACTATTTTTTTGCACTGGCAACTTATTTTTATCGCATAGCTCTGGACGACAACTTTCATGAAACAGACTCGCATCAAACCTGAAACCGGTGCATGCAATAACATAATCATACTCAATTACTTCTTGCTCACTTTCAGCATGTTGGTATCCGTATGACACACGAAAAACATCACCAACCTTCTCGATTTTTTGAATATCGGCATCAAGAACTGCATTTTGTGATTTCAGCTGATAGGTATCAAGAATGCCATTATTTATCGCTCTAAGATGCCCAACATAGTGAGTTGTCCATGCCATCTTGAGTGGTGTTGGACTACTTAAGTGAATCATTGATGCATGTTCGATAAGTGCATCAGCCGTTTCGAATGCTGAATTACCTTTCCCAAGAACAAGCACACGCTTATTGTTATATATCTCACCATTAAGATCCATATCACAGTATGTATTTATTAATTCTATTCCAGGAATACTCAGTGGTAACCATGGCTGACTTAAACCAGTTGCCACTATAAGCACTTTTGCCGAAAGGGTTTCGCCTGACTCCAATGTAAGCTGAAAACAGTCATCCTTTCGTATATCTTTAACATTTGAGTTAGTACGTACATTAAGACCAAACTTCTCCGCATAGTCACTTAAATAACGCGGCATATCATCAGCAGATGGAAAGTACTTTTGTGTATACTGCTTGTAAAGGTGCGGCTCATTCGAGTCAGATAGAATTGAATTCCAATCCCAGCGCAAATTAACTTCTTGATCTTCGCAACCTGTAAATACCTTGTTGATAGATATGAGTTTACGGTGCCGAGGGTAGTGATTAAAAAAAGCGCCTGGTTTTTCAGATTCTTCAAGTATCAAATAGTCTTGCTTACTTTTCTCTAAATGGTATCCAGCTTGAAGTCCTGCGGGTCCTGCACCAACAATTATAAATTCATAGTACTCTTTGTTCATTTGTAACTCCTTTTAATAAACACAGAATTATTATTTATGTTTTATATTCATGATTTTTTTATATTAAAGAATGACATGCACGCTGATAGTTCAAAGAACTCCGACAATCGCATGCTTGTCCCCCGAAGATTTATAAACTTCAATTTTCTTAAACCCTGATTGTATAAGCAATCGCCTGTAATGCTCTTCTGCACGATGCATCCCTCCTGTTTCCAGCATCATAGCAAGGTCCTGCATTAAACCCATGAAGGGTCCTGATCGATCATTTTCTAGCAATCGTTCAAGTACTATGATTTTCCCACCTGCGGGTAATACCTGCCTAACCTTTTGCAGTAATCTAATAGCCTGCTCATCAGTCCAGTCTGATAATATATAACCCAGAGCATATGTATCAGCAGGAGGAAGCTGATCTTTCCAAAAGTTTCCTGCAATGAAATTGAGCCTTTGTTGAAGATTTTCTTTCTTTATATTTGCTTCGCAGTAAGGCATAACCTCCTGCAAATCAAACACAGTCGCTTTTAGACCTAAGTTCTCTTTTGCCGCGGCAATCGCAAATGTACCTGCACCTCCGCCTAAATCTACCATCACTCTAGACTCACTCATCAACCCTTTGCGCACCAACTCCTCTGATGCCCCATAACTGAGTCTCCACATTGCTGCATGAAATGATTCCGCCTGTTCATCTGATTCAAAAATGTGAGAGAAAGAGTGACTTTCATTTCCCTCTCCGTTAGTAAGCTCTGACCATTGTGGCTTATTGTCACGTAGCGCATTATCCAGATGATTGAATAATGGCACTGTATTCATTCTGAAATGATTTAGCAGTGGCCCATAATACTCATTTCCATTAGGATCCAATACAGTCGATACTTCATCAGCAACCCCATATTTTTGATCAATACGACTTACTAGCCCCCAACTTACAGCTCCTTGTAGTGCGCGCTCCAAAGCCTCAGGCTCTAGACTTAATTCATCAGCTAACGTATCTGCAGTAGCATATCCATATCGAGATAACATCTCAAAAACACCTAATCGATCAAATGTCAGCAGTATAGAAGTTGCGATAAATCCATATAAAGCCACAAATACAGGATTAGACTCTGAGTTTCTACTAGTGATTTGGTTCTCCATATGTACCCTTAACATTGTATTTAATTTTTGCAGTATGCCTGTATCTGTAAAACACCTTACATATCAATAGTTGATGCGTCAACTATAATTTATAGATTTTGTTTTCCCAAAAACAAACATGAAGCAGAGACTATTGCCACAATTTAATCATCCATTTATCCTGCTATATCTGGACTCAATGAATATATGTAGTGGTCTAAATTGTCGCCCCTGAAAAATACATAACTCATTAACAACAAAGTAAAACCACTAAAGCAGGTAAAATAGTTTGCAAGATAACCAGCTTAACCGCTCAAAACCTTGCAAACTATAAAACCATAAAAAATCGATAATCACCCTGATTTATTTCGTTCACAGCTTTCACAAATTCTAAATTTTTCGCACCCGCTCTGCCGCTTAGCTGATCAAATTAACTGGGACCGTTTAGAAAAAAATAGACGTCGTGCATGGAACTGGATGCGGACACCCTGCATTACCCACCCGATTATTGGCAGCAGGGCTGCATTATCTCAAATACATCTTAAATTAAAGTGATGAGAGCGTGGTTGAGCGCTGGGTTGAAAATCCTTACTGGAAGAAATGCTTAACGTTGCGATAGATACAAAAGCCTGACGTGATCTAATGAATTGGTACATCCCAGTTAAGTGTTATTATACTTAAATTGAGGAATGTACGAATGACCAAACGAAAACAATATTCAAATGAATTTAAACTGGATGCTCTCAGTTTAGTGACTGAGCAAGGTTACACCCAGCAAGAAACGGCAGAACGCCTTGAGATTAATTCAAACATGCTATCTCGTTGGGTAAGAGAGCTGTACTGATACAGATGGACAGGCTTTCCGTGGTAACGGTAAATTAACGCCCGAACAGGAAGAAAATAAACGCCTTAAGATAGAGCGCGACATATTAAAAAAAGCGACGGTCTTCTTTGCAAAAGAAACGGAATATAATATGCGTTTATCTCAGAGCATAAGAAGACCTGGCCTGTTAGCGTGATGTGTCGATTATTAGAAGTTAGCCGAAATGGTTATTATAGCTATCAAAAGTGACAGACTAGTAAACCGGAAGATCCAGAGCATGGGCAGCAGATAATCTTTTGGGTTAAACGCATTGCAGAGAGTTCAAACGACAGCTATGGTAGTCGTTGAATGGTAAAAGCACTCGGCGCACTGGGTTATCCCACAAGTCGTAAAAGCGCTCGGGATTTAATGCGTGAAGCCTGTGTACTGATTCGCAGCAAGAAAAAGTTTAAAGCCACAAGCATCCTGTGTTTGATCACTTGCTGAAACGTGAATTTGATGTGGCGCACAAAGACCAGGTGTATATCTCTGTGATATCACCTATAAAAGCCATTGCCTTTCCAACAGATGCCAGACTGTATCATAAAATGCGCATTACTCTGGTGCGCGAAGCGCACAAGCGAGACATTACTTTACGACAAAGTTTAAAAAAGTGGGCAAGAAAGCCTTCATTATGCAAGGTCGTTATGTGAGTGCAAAACAACCCCGAAAACTAAAAACGTATTGGGCCGATTAACACGAGATATTAAGCGTAAAGCCCCGTGCATATTCTGGCTCATCTTGATCGCTCAATAAAATTATTACATCAACAACGTCATGACAAAAATAAGCTATACAGTGTGCACGGAGCTGATGTTTACTGTATTGCAAAAGGAAAAATACAAACCTCAATAAAGATGTAGATTAATAGGCGATTATAAATTACACGATTAACATTTACTGATGCTTACTCAAATATCTGTTTTAACTTGCGCAAGCCCCACCATATAAACGGCTAACAAGATATCAATGTAGCTTGAGTAATTAAGCTACTCATATAGAAACGTCATTCCAGTTTGCGTATTCGATTTACAGTTTCTATGAGTGAATCAATCATTGATTGGGAAATTGAAGCTCTTAAAACGACATCAGCCTTAAGCATCGCCTCCATCACTTTCGACTTCATTATTTCACCATCTTTTGTAAGATAAACCAAAATTTGACGACGATTATCTGACTGTATTTCGCGTCTGATTAATCCAGACACCTCCATACGACGCAACATACCTGAAATTGCTGAAATGTCGATTTCAAGAATATTAGCAATATAACTTACCTGCACACCATTATCTATATCGCAAATTTCAAGAATATAGCTCTGCTGTGGGGAGATCCCTGGAGGAAGAGATTTTCGATAATACTCTGAGATGCCACGCCAACCCCTGTAAAAGTTAAAGCAAATAAGACCCTTTAATGCAAAAGCATCTTCATTTTTTTTTTTACTTACTTGCAAAGTCTTCTCCTAGTAAACTATAAATTGCTGACCATTCAACACAGTCGCCGTACATAGTACTTTTACTACCTATGATGTAACACGTAGAATCAACTACATATTTTAAATTATAAGCGCACCTAAGATTGTATCTATTCATGGCTTTAACCACCCGTTTCTCTTTTTAATATTATTTTAAACCACGCTTCTGCCACAAATGACAAAATAATACGTTATCTATGTACTCTAGCACCCCCTCTTAACAAGCTGTAAATACGATTGTAGACTAATTATAGGCTACATGTTGCAACAGGATCAGGAAAGCCTGCATATGCCACTCAGCATCAGTAAAGTGCTGATTACGACGTGATCGAGATCGACGGCCACGAGTACGCGAATCCGCTTTAAAAACGCGATAACTGTTAAATTGCAAGAAGTTGCTAAATTAGAGAGCAGGACACTCATTCCTTATTCTATTTCCAAGCAAGTTAGTACATATGCGCACAAAATAAAGGTATGTAGAACTTGCCCTTCAAAGGCCGAACAAGGAGGGCGAGATGATTATCCAGACTACATATTATCAGGATTTATACACCTAGCTATAAAACAATTTTAATCGCACAAGCTAATTAGGATATTTATTAGAAGAAGCAACGGCCTTCCAGATGCACGATTATCCTTTATTGATACCCCTGCCATATCAAAATGCGCCCAGTTATACTTTTCCGCAAATTTACTTATAAAGTACCCTGATGTAATAAGCTTTGAGACACTATTCGCATAGTTCTTAATTATTATTGGATTATTTGATGACAAATATTTTTCAAATTCCTCATCAATTGGCATCATCCATACTTTATCCTGAGACTTGACTGATGCAGCCTCGATTACATCCTTTAAATTAGAGCTATTACAAAAATATGGTGTCATAACATCACCAAATACATTATAACTATCCCCGGTTAATGTAGCGATTGTTAGCGCATAATCAACTGGCTCAAATTTATGAATATATTCAAGACAGTCAGCAAGTAATAATCGTCCCTCACCATCAGGATTATTAACATCCACGACAGCGTTATTTGTAGCATAAACAGAACCAGGCTTGATACTGTCACTACGGAGTATGTTCTCACAAAAAACTGCCACCGTTGAAATCTTAATTGGTAATTTAATTACTGCTGCGATATAGGTTATAAGCACTGACATCACGGCACCAATTTTGTCATATTTCATCATCTGCATAACACCTATATCTTTCAGTGCCATACCTCCTGCATCGAATGTAACCCCTTTCCCCACTAGAACAACATGTGAAAACACTTCAGAATCAGGAATATATTCAATTTTAACAATTTCTGGCCCCTTACCATCCACATCCTTGAAATTATTTGTGAATACAAATTCACCAGAATCCGGACTTATACTCTCGACACAAACAGCACTGTCAACATGGTCAAAAATACCGTGAACCCATCTTTTCATATAATCAGGAGTCGCTATATTCGGCGGCAAATTACTTATATTTTTAGAATCACAAAGTGCTTTATAATACACATTGTAAAATAGTAATTGATTCAAATCCGCGCACTCTCCAACACAATATACATTGGTATCTGCGGCATCCATATTGTTTTCTGTAGATTCTGAGTATTCATGAATTATCACCATGAAAATATCTGAATAACAATTAAAAATCTCTTCAGAAATAAATAAGTTCAAGGATACATTGCTATCAGAAATCAGTCTTATATGAATATCAATAATATGGAATATATTGCGAATCAATTCGTTTGCATTCCTTACAAAATCTCTATTAACACGTATGCTTAATGACTTTTTATCATTACAGTAATGTTTTAATACTCCTATTGAAATCTTACTACTGTATTCAGCATCCAGAGATGAAATCGTCGATCCCCCGATCATTTCTATGTAAATATTAAATTTATTTTCACTACAAAAAACATTAATATCTGATATTTTTTTATGAAAGAACATCAGCTCTGGATACCTCAATGATAAAATATCAGACATACTTTGTTCAGAACTGGAACCATCTAAACTTAAAAGTTTATTTGTTAGAAACATATTATTAGTTACTCCCTTTCAATTTTATTGCAAACATTTAATTATTAATATATAAGTAAACATAAAGTAATTTTTTGATTAAACGAGAGGCATCACGCTTAGCCTCATAATCTTCAAATATTATATTCATACCTTTAGGCTTCATGTTTCTAGTGTAGAAACAATATAAGTAATGATCATTTAAAGTTATTAGGAGCTGAAAACACTTAGAGAAATACAATAGATTCACAGCAACTCTAAAAATCACTCTCTAAAATACTCGGATATTTTCATTACTTTAATGCAAAGTTATATCTTCAGCCTATATACAGCATGTTCAATTATTTAAGATACATTATTTAGTGATTTCCACCTCACTCAGTCTAAGAAATAAATTAAATTGGAAGAGCTGACTTCACTCAACGGTTGAATGCAGTAAGCTAGTGACCAGAAAAATATATTCATCGTTTGCATTGATTAAATGACTCTAGCCAATACCTTGTAGGATAGAATATACATTCTCAATAATTATCTGGGCTATTAATAATATTAATTCAGCCTAACCATCTAAGAACACCAATTATACTGGTCGCTGTAAATCCAACTTGTTGTGCTAATAATGAGTAAGTACGATTACGAATAGAAAATATTATCCAAGCGACGTTAGATATTAAAAAGAAAATAAAGCCATATCCTGAGTGCTCAATATTCAAAGAAAGTAGCACCGCCCCAGATAGGCCAGTAATCGCACCAACCCACTCAACTGCTACACTATTTTGAATCAGCGTCTCCCCTGCCATTAATCTTTATCCTTTTGTCCGTTTTAGAGAATGATAACTTCCTACTTGTTGTACATCTTTGGAACTGTTAAATTGCACGCAAATCTGACCCACCATTTGCATTGAATATTGACCCGCCTATTCAAGCCAATTATGGCTTATTCTTTTGTTTTTTTCTCCTTGTTTTTAGTTGAGTCTTTAAATCGGTAACTGTCATTGCCGGTTTCAATAATATGGCAATGGTGAGTGAGCCTGTCGAGTAAGGCGGTTGTCATTTTTTCATCGCCAAAAACAGTCGGCCATTCAGAAAAACTTAAGTTAGTGGTAATGATGATACTGGTTCGTTCATACAACTTACTGATGAGATGAAAGAGCAATGCACCGCCTGCCTGACTAAAGGGCAAGTAACCTAGTTCATCCAGTATCACCAGATCCGTATGCATCAGTCGGTTAGCCAGTCGTCCTTGTCTGCCTGCTAGTTTTTCCTGTTCTAGTAAGTTAGCCAGTTCAATCGTGGATAAAAACCTAACGCGTTTATGGTGGTGCTGGATTGCCTGTACACCGATGGCGGTAGCCAGGTGTGTTTTGCCTGTGCCCGGGCCACCGATAAAAACCACATTCTGTGACTCCTCCATAAATTCACAATGGTGCAATGATGCCACCAGTGTTTCGTTTACGTCTGACTGGGTAAAATCAAAACCCGTTAAATCACGATAGGTTGGGAAGCGCGCTATTTTCATTTGATACTGGATAGAGCGTACTTCACGCTCAGCCACTTCTGTTTTTAATAACTGCTCCAGCAGTGGAATAGCCTGCGTATACGCCGGTGAGTTTTGTTCTGACAGCTCACCGATACTGTGCGCCATACCAAAGAGTTTGAGTTGTTTCATGGCGCTCATCATTGCATCAGCTGACATGTTTTTTCTCCCGTAAATGATCGTAACGACCTGTATTGGCCTGTGGTTCTTCCACTAGTTTTAATGCAGGGGGTGTTTTAAGAGGCGATGGCATAGGCGCATCTAATAAACGGCTCAGGCAATTAATAATATGCTGCTTAGAGACCTTGCCACTGACCAGTGCTTCTTTAACGGCTTGTTCAACTTTTTGTTCATCGTGCTGTAATACCAGCGCAAGAATATCTACCATCTCTCGATCACCACCAGGGTGTTTGAGTAATTGTTTCTGACACTGCTTAAAGCACAGGGGGAACTCTAGAAAAGGGGCGCCATTACGAAGTGCGCCCGGTTTGCGTTGAATAACCGATAAGTAATGCCGCCAGTCATAAATCGTTTTACCGATGCTATTATGAT
>JALTKP010000018.1 GCA_027078075.1 Gammaproteobacteria bacterium
TATGCTGCTACTGAAGCAAGGCAATATATGACTCATGCGTTAAAATCAATTGCCTTACAATGTGATGGTGTGCGTTGTGACATGGCAATGCTAGTCATGAATGACATCTTTACCCAAACATGGCAGCCACAGGTTGCAATGCAAACACCAGAAACAGAATTTTGGATCGATGCGATTAATGAAGTTAAAGCGGATCACGCTGATTTTATTTTTATGGCAGAAGCCTATTGGGATAAAGAGTGGGCATTGCAGCAACAGGGTTTTGATTACACCTATGACAAACGATTAACCGATCGTTTAGAAGAAAGAGATGTGCAGGCAGTACAAGGACATTTACATGCCAACATAGACTTCCAATCTCGTTCTGTACGTTTTTTAGAAAATCATGACGAGCCACGTGCCGTAGTTGCCTTTGGTAAACAGGCATCAATGGCAGCTGCAGTGATTATTTCTACCTTACCCGGCTTACATTTTTATTACGATGGGCAGTTTGAAGGCAAGCAAGTTCGGTTGCCGGTGCAGTTAGGAAGGGAGTTTGTCGAGCCAGTTGATGTGATGGTGAGTGAGTTCTATAAAAAATTACTAGCGATTGTTAATGATCCCGTTATTCAGTCCGGAGAATGGAAATTATTAACCCCCAAATCAGCATGGGAAGGTAATGACTCTTTTCAGAATATGCTGGCATGGCGATGGAAATACCAGCAAATTATAAAAATAATTGTTGTTAATTTCTCCGACAGTATTAGTCAAAGCCGATTATTCTTTACAAAAGAATTTAATAATCAAGAAATTGTATTCACTGATGATTTGGCCGGTGTTGAGTATCAACGTGAAGCGAACGATGTGATTAATAATGGTTTGTACATCGAGCTGCAGCCATATCAGTCGCATATCTTTACGTGCCAATCATAGCGACACCAGCTCAGCTAATGTATAATAACCTATCAATTTAATAAGGATTAAGCACGTGAGTGAACAGAAAGAAAATAAAGCTTCTTTTTTCTATACTTTAAAAGGTGTGATGTGGGCAATGTTAGGTGTACGCCGTGGTTCCGGTTATGACGAAGACGTGAGTAAGATAAAACCTAAGCAAGCTATTTTCGTTGGCTTGATTATGGTTATCGCATTTATTTTAACGCTTTATTTTGTTGTGAGCATCGTGATTAGTCAGGCGACGAGTTAACACTTCTAAATGAGAGGTTCATTTTGTTAAAAAATCTTTCTGCGTTTGCTGAAGCTAAAGAAGCCAATCAAGAAAGAGCCAAATAACCAAGTAGCAGCAGGAAGTGGAACAGGAGAAACTGTAACTAGTTCAGGTATGACGCGGCCACTAAAAAAAGGTTGCTTAATACCACTACCACCACTTGAATAGGAACTATTAAGAATATCTAAATCAAGAAGGCTGCCCTCAGCTTGAGTAAGTGGCTGTAGAAATGCGAGTGAAATATCAAGCCCATCACCATCTATGCTGACAGGGCTTGCTAGCGTAATTTCAATAGACTTAGTTACATCAATACTAATACTCAAATCAGCTAGTACTACTGGCCCAAAGAAAAAACCAGTTTGTCTAGGAATAAATATATCGTTAAAGACACCAGTGCCTCCTTCAAAATCACCCTCATTAAATGTCCAAGTAAAGTTACCGGTTAGTTGTTGAATACGATCTCCACTGGTTGGTCCAATATCAAGAATAATATTATCTAAAGTGTAATTTACACTAGCGGCATGGGCATGAGGTAAAGCAGAGAGCGATAAACAGACAGAGCATATAAAGACGTATAAATACGAGCGAGAGTGTTTGAACATTGTTTATTCCCTTATTAATTGAAGAACACGTAAGAAAAATGTTTCTTTCATCCTTATTATTACTGGCAATCTAATCATATAAGAGGGTTCCAAACAAGGAAGTAGGTCACAATATGACACTACAGAAATGCAACTAAGTGAGATCGTTTATTAAAACATCTTATTTATTATTCTTAATCGTATTTGTTTTTCTATTTCAATGATAGCAAACA
>JALTKP010000019.1 GCA_027078075.1 Gammaproteobacteria bacterium
ATTCGACGGCTGGGTGGTATGAGAGAAAACAGGCGTAACTCCAAGCTCTCATCGCTCCATTATCAAAATAGTTGCAATAGCTAAGACCTGGCCTGTTAACAATGACAGTTACACAGAATTATTTACAGTCTCTACGATTGACTCAGACTAGAAACCTAATGTATCTATCTAAGTTTCTCATTACAGCCATCCACAGCAATAAGTTAATCAACATCCAGATATTGTTAGAACCAACTCCATTATTATCATCTCCTTGGACTACTTGTGTAACGGTTTCTACAAATTTAGGACTGGTATTTGCATTAAACTCATCAAGATTTGTCTTGCCATCACCGTCCAGATCACCATCTGCATCACTTCCATTGAGAGTATTCAGGCCATAGAGTCGTTCGAAGTTATCACTCATACCGTCATTGTCATCATCAGGATCACAAACATTGCCCACATTATCCGCATCCGTATCAAGTTGATCCGCATTGGCATCAACAAGGCAGTTATCATCATTGTCTCCTATACCGTCACTATCCGTATCAGTATATTCATCGAAGTTATTTGGGAAAGTGTCATTGCTATTAATAACTCCATCGTTGTCCGTATCTTCTAATGAAACGTCTAACGTTAACCCTGAACTACTTTGACACGCTAGATCACAATTGGTATTCCACTTATCAGCAAAACCATCATTGTCAGCATCCTCTGAGGCGGCGTAGTTAAATGGAAAAACATCGGCACTATCACCTACGCCATCATTATCGGAATCCAACGTTTCACCAGGGTTATTCGGGAAGGCATCATCACCATTCATAACACCATCTTTATCAGTATCCTTATTGATATATGCAAGCGCCATATCATTACCAAGTTGTCGAGCCGAGTTCCAATCCACGTGCCACGCATCAACACGATTGTATCCTGCAGTGTCAAAAGACTGCCCCAATGGGTCGTTACCGATTTCAATTTGAATTTGTCTGAGCACATCAACCAATACTGATTGCTCCAGACTTATTAGCGAACGATTAGCATCAATTACAGCGAGCATATAGCCAAAGGGTTTGAGATTTAGATCCGTCTGAATCTGGTTAAGCATAGAGTGAAAACGCGTATTGTACTGGCCGACGTGGGTTGCACTCCCTGTATCACCTTCACCCTGAAACCAGAAAAAACCATTAAGTTGATATGTATCACCGTTAGTCAGAATGTTGCCAAATGCGAGCTGCAAAGTTCCAGTGCCTGAACTATTATAAAAGTCCGTCCGATAATTATCTTGTGGCCCATTGTCATACCACTGATAAAGCCAGTTTCCTGAATGTCTTTGCGTTACCAATATGTAATTATTGTAGTGGTTGCTCAAGGTATTATTCAAACCGTCGAACCAAGTATCAACAGCGTTACTTTGACCGCCAGCAAAAAACACATGCACTGTTGAGGAACCATAGGCTGAACTAATTACAACTATAAAAGCTATTAAGGACATACGTAGAAGTTGTGAAATATTTTTAATCATCCGATGAAATTTTAAACATTCAATATTAGTGAAATAAAATCCTATATACAGGTCTGAATGCTTAATACTAATTCATAATACTTAAGATTGATATTGATACGCCTCAATTTAGGATAGTCGAAAACCAAGCAAACTGATTTGTTGGTTTTCACATATTAGCGAACGTCCGCTTTGGGTTGCAGGCGTTGGGCAGTATATGATCATTGATTGCTTGACTGTCTACACTATGCCTACATGAAGTTGAATGTAATCCGCCCTGGTTGGTCGCTATATGGTACCAAGGCTGGAATTGAACTGGCACTTCCGTGAGAAAACCAGATTTTGAATCTTTTGTATTTTATTTATCGTCGACCCAGGAACGACCCGAATAATATCTTCAGATGAGAGGGTACATAACCTGTTGAAATAATGGTGGTCATGGGTGGACTTGAACCACCGACCCCGGCATTATGAATGCCGTGCTCTAACCAGCTGAGCTACATGACCTTTATTCAGATATTTAAAAG
>JALTKP010000020.1 GCA_027078075.1 Gammaproteobacteria bacterium
TAAGTAAGCTGATACCAGCTGAAACGGTTTATGGTTATGTTCTTAAAAACAATACTGCCGAAACGATCCTACGTGCAGCTCAAGCAGTATTTGATGATTGCCAATGTTGGATTGACCCTTCTATACGCCAGATACAAGCCCGCAGCCAACGAACAAGTGACGCGCTTTCAGATGCACAATATGATGTTCTTATCGATATAGCCCTTGGCTTAACAGATAAAACAATTGCTGAACGCCGTTATTTATCTCGACGTGGTGTACAAAATAGGTTGCAATCTCTTTATATAAAACTAGGTGCAAATCTAGAAAACCATGAAACAGCCTCTGAATCAGAATTACTCAATGTGCGCACGCGAACCATTTCTATCGCTTTACAGCGCGGTTTAATTAATGCTTTTGAGCTTAGTCAGGAAGAGAAATATCTAGCCGAATGGCTAAAAACACTTAAATAATTATTGACTAAAAGATAAAAAAAACCAGAAACAAACAATATTTCATTGGGAGGCTGATCAATAGTTTGTTTCTGGTTGGAGGAACGTTAACGATCAACTCATCGCTAACACCATCTACGCTACACATAACGACTGTGTTATTTACATGACTATCATATGCCATACTGCTTTACTTGAGACTGTCTCTATGCACCTTTTATTATCTTAACGAGGATTTAAGCTTCAATAACTTAAATTAAAGGACATCACTATGACAAAAATTATAAGTATCTTCACATTATTAGCCATATTTTCATCACAAGCTGTTCTTGCTGATGAATCAATGACCGTGTCAATTAAGCGATTAAAAATGGACACTGCCTTACGTATTGCACAAGCCGCTATTAAACAATGTCGTAAAGAAGGTGTCCAAATAGCTGTTACCGTAGTTGACCGTGGTGGCCATGCTCAGGTTGTTTTACGTGACACCCTAGCAATGGATATCACCTTACCCATTAGTAAACAAAAAGCTCATACCGCCATGTCTTTTAATGCTCCGTTATCAGAGCTCGAAGATCGTTTTACCAAGCCTTTTCAGGTTGCCAAATTAGATGGACTTATCGTTGGTGCAGGCGGAATCCCAATTAATATTGGAGGCAATATTATGGGTGGCATTGGCGTCAGTGGGGCTCCATCGGGTAAAACCGATGAAAAATGCGCTGTTGCTGGCCTTGAAGCCGTTCGAGATGATCTCGAATTAGATGGCTAATATTATACATCGAGAAGTCGCACCTCTCGTTGAGGAAAGGGCATAGTGATATTAGCGGCTTTCAACGCCGAATGGATCTCGGCATTCGCCTTATAGCGCGTTTCAAAATAGCAATTAGTTGGTGACCAAAAACGGATACCGATATTAATACTGCTATCACCAAAATCCTCGATCCCCACAAGTGGTTTTCTCGTATCACTAATATTAGTAACCGCTGCCAATGCTTTTTGAATGACCTCTATGGCTTGTTTCGGATCACTGTCATACGAAATGCCAACCGTTTCTTCTGCCAATGTCTCAGCATGTGAATTACTAATGATTTCACCAACAATATGTCGGTTAGGAATTGTAATTTCAACATCATCTTCATCTGTTAATAAGGTGTAAGCAAGATGAACTTCTTTAACTTGACCAATCACGCCTTGAATACGGATTGTGTCACCCACCACAAAAGGACGAGCTAGAATAATATTTAAACCAGCGCCGTAGTTTGACAATAAACCCTGCATCGCCAGACCTGCACCTAAAGATAAAGCACCAATCGCGGCTACAAAGGGCGTGACACTAATACCAACCTTACCCAATGCAATTATTGCCACCATCGCAATAATGACTATCTTAGACGAACTCGCAATAAAACGACTAAGCGTTACATCTAATTCTTTACGCTCACATAATTTAAAAACTAAGCCACTGACTTTTCTCGCAACCAAAATCCCCAGCACCAAGATAATAATTGCGCCAAGAATTTGAAAACTGTAAGTAATAAAAAACTCAGTGATTAACTTATATACTGCTTGTGCCTGTTGGAGTTCTTCTTCCACGTGGGAGCCTACTTACTTATTTATTTAGTTTAAATACTATTATTTTCGTCATCTATTTTTTTATAATTCGGATTGGCAAGAAAACTATCTTTCATGATCTCGCCTTTCTCATCAACTTGCCAGCTACCTACAATGGCGTGTTGAGGTACTTCATTACTGCCACTAAAATCACCGTCTATGATATAGACCCACGTATTCGGATTGTTTTTTGCTTGCTCAACAATTTCCGGCGTTGGTTTTATTTTTTTAAACTCAAATTGCTCTGCTTTCGCAACAGCAACATTGAGTAATACAGCAAATGCAATAATAAAAGAAATAACAACTTTATTATGCGATCTTAAATAGCTCTTCATTATTATTCTCCCCCTTGATTAATTAGGCCCCCACCTTAAATCTGAGAATATAATAGCATGACTTAAAGCCTTTTTTATACATACTATCAACACATTAACTAACTTATGCGTTTATCTTTAATTGTTACATTACAATTTCATGCTAGGTGATTGTTTTATTTTCTTTGTTGCCCACTAAAATACTTAATCTTCAACTTCTTTAGCATTTTCAGTGTAAATATCAGCCATACTAATCATCGTTATTATTGGTAATGCTTTAAAATATAAAAATCCCAGCACAGCAGTAATTATCAATAACATAACCGGATCAGCAATAAAATCTAAACTAAAGTCATTTGGATTAAATAATGCTGTTCCTATAATACTTAAAAAACTGCCTATGCCGATTATAATTTTAAAAAATAACGTATTTTCATTCGCACCCAATAACAATTTCGCTACCTTCGGTTTTAATGGGTCAATTAACACTTCTACATTAGCGCTTTTTTTTAAGTAATGACTATTCGCATCTATCTCACTCTGGAATTCATATAATTTATTGTATTTATATTGAACAATAGGGGTATGAACCACTTTCCTGTCTTCAACACCACCCAAACTATTTCTGGTAATGTTTATCTTTTCGACAATATCAGTAATAACACCGTTGACTGTAATACATTTACTCATAAAGTCTTGATGCTTTTTTCTTAGGAAAAAACCTAATAAAACAAACAATAATCCACCACCCAAGAATATAATCGTATCCATAATAATTTCTTCTTCCTAAGTAAAGACGTTTTAACTACTCAACTCATTTAATTTCTCACTGCATTAAACCCATACCATATAAATTACTACTGCTAATAAATAACACAAAATTGAAGTTATAACTCTTTCTTTCTTACTGATTGGCTTTTTATATGCCCAAACAAACAACGGTGTCATAAATACACTTGTAGCAATATACTCAATCAAATTTGTTGGTGAAAATATAAGGTATAATAAAGCTCCTAATAAAATTGCAACCATTCCTCGGACAAGTTGTGCTCGCCACTGCTTTGCAAATTCTTTGCTTTCTTCCTCTATTTCTTGCAAGGAACTCATATAAACTTCCTTATTTTAGGCAATGGATTAATTTTATTTTAACAACTCTGATTAAGCCCAAGTTCTTTTTGCTTCTTCTTTGTTAAACCTAGTGAAACAATCCGGTGTGATTCCTTTAAGTAATACTCTAATTCATCATCTTCAGTACTAGTAACATTATATTGTTGAATCCATATCATTCCACGGGCTGCCATATATGGTGCCGGTCTAAAGCCTACTTCATTACTCAAAAAATCAAAATTATGTTTTGATGTTTTAAAAGTAAATGCTGGTTTATCATCCTTCTCCCAGCCACCAATAGCAAATACCTTTCCTCCCACTTTCCAGACATGTGCATTTCCCCATTGCACTATGTATGTGGTTACCGGAAGCTTAGAGCAAAATTTGTTGAATTCTTTGTAATTCATATTGTTACTTTGAATCTATTAACGCCTAACTTTTGAATTAAATAGTGCCGCGTCTCTGTCTGCTAGTTTGGTCGCCAGCCATCACGCCATTCATCATAAGGAATGATATAGGGTTGTAAGCCGTTATCTCTAAACCATGAATCCACTGCATAACGTTTTCCGGTTCTGGCTTCTTTTATTACAGCGCTGGTATGTGGCCAGCCATTAAAAAAGTAACCGCGATTACCTCTGTCTTGATAGGTATGCCAACGGAGCAACCCATCTTCTTGGATCATCATTAGGTATATGGTTGTGTTCGTAGATTCATCGATGCAGTCCATATAGTGATATAAATCTTCATCTGTTATGTTTTCTGCTTTATCGTTATAGGTATTGGTTAAACGACCAACAATTTTTTCTAGCTTAGCTATGGCTAATTTTATATTTTGGCGTTCTTGCTCTGGTGTTGCATTAGTTTTAAATATTTTTCTTATTTGTTGCCATTGTTGCTCGGTGAGACTTACTTTTTCAAGATTCTCACAGGTTCCGCCATGGCAAATAGTAAATTGTGATGGTTCAGGGTTTATATTAATATCATCACGTACAAAGGTTTCTGCTTGCACACTTAATATTGTGCTAACTAGTAAGCTGGTGAGCAATATTATTGCTGTCCTTGTCATTATTTATCCTTAAATAATTTTTTAGTTCAGATCCATTTTTTTAAATAGTTACTATAATCTTTTTTTGTTAGTGTTGTTGCACCTTGCTGTTGGCATATTTTCGCGGCAAACTCATTAGCTCTTGTGAGTATTTGTTGTTGTTTCCAGCCTTTATGCAAACCAAGTATACAAACGGCAGTAAAGGCATCGCCAGCACCCACGCTATCTACCAATGTAATGGCTTTATTTATTTTATGCTTATATCCTGCCGTGTCACTGACACTCATCGCACCCTTATCTGCACGGGTTAGGTAGACAGTTTCAATATCATATTTACTTCTTATGCTTTTTATCACGTTTACTAAACCACTATCAGATTGACCCTGTTTATCGGTTATCTGATCTAACTCAATATCATTGAGTTTTAGCCAAGCGGCTTGGTCTAGGCAATGTTCTATTGTTGCGTCATCAATCCATGGATGCCTAATATTAATATCCATAAATACAGGTAGTTTTGTATCTTCTATTATTCGCTGTAGTGTTTGCCTTGATACTTTATTGCGTTGTGCTAATGATCCAGCATACAACAATGAACAGGGGAGAGTGTGCACCCACTCAATCGCAAGATTACTAGTGATATGATCCCAAGCTTGCTCGGCTTTAATTTCAAAATGATTTTCACCATCTTTTCTGTTTAAAAGCACCGAGCCAGTTGAGTGATGTGGGTCTATTTGTACGCCTCGGGTGTCCATGCCCCATTGATGCATGGTTGCAAGAGCCAGTTCACCTTCGGTATCTTGTCCAATACGGGTAATTAATAATGGGCGTAAACCAAAACCTTGCAAATGCCAAGCGACGGCGAGCGGGGCGCCGGCAAGTATTTTGTTTCCATCAGGATAATGATCAAATAAACACTCACCAAAGATAACTGGGCGAGCATTCTGATCAATGATGTATGGCATCAGGCTTTAAGCGCTATTCCACCGTAACCGATTTTGCCAGATTACGTGGCTGATCTATGTCAGTACCCTTAATAATTGCTACATGATAAGCGAGTAATTGTAGCGGCACGGAATAGATAATTGGTGAGATAGCCTGTTCTGTAGGCGCAACATGAATGACCTGACAGTGCTCATCTTCAATAAAACCGGCATCGATGTGAGAGAAAACAATAAGATGTCCACCTCGTGCACTGACTTCTTCAAGGTTCGCTTTTAGTTTTTCTAAAAGCTGATCATTTGGTGCGACTGCAACCACCGGCATTTTGGCATCAACCAAAGCAAGTGGCCCATGCTTTAATTCACCAGCAGGATAGGCTTCAGCATGAATATAGGATATTTCTTTTAACTTTAATGCCCCTTCTTTAGCAACCGGGTATTGCGGTCCGCGTCCTAAAAATAAGGCATGGTGCTTATCAGCAAAATGTTTTGCTAACTCGGCAATTGGTTCGTCTAATAATAAAACTTGTTCTATTCGTTCAGGCAAACTATCTAATTGCTGTACGATATTTCGTTCAGTATCTTCTGTCATGCCATGACGACGACCGATAGCAATAATAAGCAATAACAGTGCAACCAATTGCGTTGTAAATGCTTTTGTCGAGGCAACACCAATTTCTGGGCCAGCACGTGTCATTAAGACTAAATCGGATTCACGAACTAATGAGCTTTCAGGAACATTACAAATCGCAAAGGTATGTTTATAACCCAGTCGTTTAGCAATACGTAATGCAGCTAGGGTATCAGCTGTTTCACCTGATTGTGACAAGGTAACAAACAAAGTGTTTTTAGCAACGACATGACGACGATAACGGAATTCACTCGCCACTTCGACACTGCAAAGAACATTAGCTAAATCACCAAAACCATGTTTTGCAATTAAGCCTGCATGAAAACTAGTACCACAAGCGACAATCTTAATTGAATCAATGCCATCTAACATATCGCTAGCACCATCACCAAAACATTCCTCTAATAATCGCCCGTCACTAATACGACCTTCAAGCGTTGCATAAATGGCTTCAGGTTGTTCGTAAATTTCTTTCATCATGTAGTGGCGATACTTGCCACGTTCTGATAATTCGGCGTTTAATTCGCTTAGGTGAGACTTACGTTCAACAGCATTACCTTCGACATCGTATACTTTAATGCTGTCTTTGGTAATTTCTGCAATATCACCTTCTTCAAGAATGATAAATCTCTGTGTAACCGGTAATAATGCGGCTACATCTGATGCTATATAATTTTCACCTTCGCCAACACCTATAACTAAAGGGCTTCCGCGTCGCGCTACAATCATGCGATTTTTTTCAGCGTTACTTATAACGCCTAATGCATAAGCACCTTCTAACTGTTCGGTCGTTGCGCGTACGGCTTCTAATAAATCTTTACCTTGTTCAACTTGGTCGTGAACGGCATGTACGATAACTTCGGTATCTGTTTGCGAGGTAAAATGGTGACCTTGCTTTATTTGCTCTTCACGCAGTATCTGGTGATTTTCAATAATACCGTTATGTACAACGGCAACGGTTTTTTTACAAACATGCGGATGAGCATTTTTGTCACTAGGTTTACCGTGTGTTGCCCAACGTGTGTGCGCAATACCAAGTTGCCCAGTAACCGGATGTTCGTTTAATCGTTCTTCTAGGTTTTTTACTTTACCGATGCTACGGACACGGGCAATACAGTCACCAGAGTCAATCAGCGCAATGCCTGCTGAATCATAGCCGCGATATTCAAGACGACGTAAACCTTCCAATAAAATTGGTAGGACATTTTTATCTGCAATGGCTCCAACTATACCGCACATAATTATTTTTTCTTTGTTGGCCGTTTCCAGCCTTTAATAGTTTTTTGTTTACCGCGCGTTAATGTTAGCGCACCCGTTTCTGCATCTGTTGTTAGGGTGCTGCCAGCGCCAATGGTTGCACCAGCGCCTACTTCAATTGGGGCAACCATCGCGGTGTTTGATCCAATAAATGCATTATCACCAATAATAGTTCTATGTTTATTTGCACCATCATAGTTACAGGTAATTGTACCCGCACCTACGTTGACGCCTTCGCCCATAATTGTGTCACCGATATAACTAAGGTGATTAACCTTACTACCTTCACCAATTTCGGCATTTTTAATTTCTACAAAATTGCCTGCCTTAGCTTTGTTTGCCAATTTGGCGCCTGGGCGCAATCGCGCAAAAGGACCAATACTACATTCTTCACCAACAACGGATTGCTCAATTACACAGTTAGCTTCAATAATAGTGCCGGCACCAATCGAACAATCTTTAAGAATGACGTTCGGGCCAATCTGTACATTATCGCCAATCTCAACCTTACCTTCGATAATGACATTAATATCAATAATAACATCTTGACCGCAAGTTACTTCGCCACGGACATCAACACGCGCCGGATCACGAAGGGTAACGCCTTGTTGCATGAGCTTTTCTGCTTGCATCGCCTGATAATACCTTTCGAGATGTGCTAATTGAATTCGATCGTTAACGCCTTCTACTTCGTGGGAATTTAACGCTGAAACTGTATTTATGGCTATTTTATCACTGACTGCCATCGCAATGATATCTGTCAGGTAATATTCCCCTTGTGCATTCTCATTGCTCAAATTGCTTAACCACGTGCTTAATTTCTCAGCGGGTACACACATGATCCCTGTATT
>JALTKP010000021.1 GCA_027078075.1 Gammaproteobacteria bacterium
GGCATAGATATATCCCCATTTGTACCAGAATAAGTATGAAAGTAAAAAGCATAACCATTATTGTCGTATAATTCTGCTTTTATAGGTGAGTTTGGGTCTGGATTCGTCACAGCAAGATAGGCATTTGCCTTTTGACAAAACACAAACAAAAGAACCAAACCTACAAGCAGATTGATAAATATACTGCTCCTTCTTAACATATTATTAAAACCAAATTTGTTTTCCATTTCATCCTCCATCGTTACAATATGAAACAAGCATTATTTATGCCAAGCATATAACTCCTTGATTGTACGCCTACATACTGAAACCATGAGCAAATAATGTAAAAGTTTTTTACAGTTATACTTCTAGTTTCTGCTTCTCTGTCTTGCTTGATTACGAATATGCAATCTCATACCCCACATCAAGAATAGTAACAATCCATAAATTGACATTGAGCCACCGCCCCCACCTCCAGAGCCGCTACTATTCACATTGCTACCAGAATCTGAATTACTACTATTTATATTAACTGGCACTGCAACACCTCCAGGATCAACCACCGTTCCGTTAGCATTTCCATCTGCATCATTCGGGCCACCATCCTGTATCGCCAACTGTAAACAGTTGGCTCCTTCAACCAAACCTGACACATAAGTACTGTCGCCAGGTGCAGGACAAACACCCGGCTGACCAATTGCAGAAGAAATGGCGTTATCAGAATTTTCTACAAAATTAAACCAACCGCTATTTGCAATATATTTGCGATATACTGCCCCAGGTGGTATTGCAGCAGTGAGAGGAAGCACTATTCTTGCAATACTACCGTTTTCTAATCCTGTCACTTCAAAATCAAAAATACCCGTTGGATAATCGTAACTACTGTCATTTGCATTAATTGCTAAACCACCAGCGGCACCACCATTATTAGCCACATCTTCAATACTTACCTGGGCATAAGCATTTCCGCTGGCAAAGGCTGTTTCGCCCAAACGAAGCAATAAACCCATATCTGTCTGTAATACCGTTGTTGGAGTAGAAGCAGACAATAAATTGGCATCATTTACGGCATCAAGATAGTCCGGAATTCTATCCATATCTGCATCACCCACTCCTTCAGCTAGATCCATAGCGCCATCGCCATCAGTATCTAGCGTAGAACTTAATACAGGTGCAGATGCGACAACTCGTATAACAGTATCCGTTTTACCATTCAGCACCGGCTCACCATTATCAGATACCATTAGCGACAAGTAATACATACCTTCGGCCAACCCTGAAGGATCAAATGTAAATGTTGTATCGGTATAACCTTCAACAGATAACAAATTATTATTAACACCACTCCAATCATAAGTATGAATATCATCAGGATTAGGGTCTAAAACTTCAGCGGATAACTGAACGTCCCCACCATCAGCTGCAATCGTAGTTACGGATTGACCTGCCTGTGTAATCATCATCTTTAACGAAGGTGCAATATTCTCTTCTTTGAGACTAACTATGTGATCAGCAACAAAACCTGCTACTGCATTTATGGGTTCACTCATTGTAAGCACAACTGTTTCTAGACCTTCCCAAATGCCGTCCTCTACAGTATTAATTGTAATCGAACCCTGTACACCCGATTCAATTTCAATAAAGCCACTAAGCGTACCAAAGTCAGCAGGTGCTTCAGCGGTTCCACTAACAAGATAAGGTATCTTTACTGGATAATTAACAGCGTTACCATTTAACAGAATGTTAATAGTCGCTGTAGTACCTTCATCAATAGTTTGAGACGGAGCAAATGACGCCATTGGAATAACATCAATGACCTGTTGTTCAGTTACCATATTACCTGCCTGGTCACTTACGCTCCAGGTTGCTATGTGTCGTCCTGGTACAAACGGACCAGTATTATCGACAGTTGGCGTGAGGTTTCCATCCTTAACATCAATAGCCGTAGCCAAGCCTAAGTCCACAGGTGTTAATGGGCCAGTAGAATTAACAGTAATGTTCGCAGGAATTGA
>JALTKP010000022.1 GCA_027078075.1 Gammaproteobacteria bacterium
TTAACGCAGAAAGGTGAAGATCTTCGTCCGTTAATTAAAGAGTTAGCGGTGTGGGGAAATAAATATATTGAAGGTACGATGGTTCCGCCAGAAGGGTTTATGGATAAACCTTATCAGCCCTGATTGATAGAAATGTCGTTACTAATTTAGTTGTTAGATGCCTTTGCGTTAGTTCTCAGCTTTATCTGAAAGGTTCACCGCAACTTAAATATTTAATACCGTTAGCCCAAAACAGTCCCTGGATATATGCCACCAAGTACAACAGGATGTGTGGCACCGGTTACAGATGGTAAGTTACCCGGTTTAATTGCTAGCGTTTGTTGTGCGAGCCATGCAAAACCAATCGCTTCCATGGCATCAGGATCAATGCCGTAATCTTCGCTAGAACGGACTTGTTGGTGTTCCAGCAAACACTGCAATCGAAACATGAGTGCGGTGTTATGAACACCACCACCACAGACAATAATACTAGTAGCTTCACCGGCGTATTGTTGAATCGCTTCGCTGATACTAACTGCGCTTAGTTCACAAAGGGTTGCTTGTACATTCTTTTTGATCACGCGTTTATCAAGTCGTTTTAAGCGGCGTTCTAACCAGCGTAAGTTAAATAACTCTCGTCCTGTTGATTTAGGTGGGGAGAGTTTAAAGAACTTATCGCGCAGTAAACGTTTTAATAACTCCGCGTGTACTTTGCCACTTGCTGCCCATTGCCCGCCTTCATCATAAGCTTTACGTGAATGCGTTTGGATGTAGGCATCCATCATTACATTGCCTGGACCGGTGTCAAAACCAATTACTGGTTCATCTGGGTCGGCGGGTAAGGTAGTAATGTTAGCCATACCACCAATATTTAAAACGACGCGAGTTTCATCATTGACGCGCAACATGGCGTTATGAAAGCTCGGCATTAATGGCGCACCTTGGCCACCTGCAGCAAGATCGCGGCGTCTAAAATCAGCAACGGTGGTAATGCCGGTTAATTCAGCGAGGGTGTTCGGATCACCGATTTGTAAGGTATAAGGTGTGTCGTTATCAGGTGCATGTCGAATCGTTTGACCGTGACTACCAATCGCTGAAATATCGCTGGCAGGTATTTTAGACTCGGAAAGCAGGTGATTAACTGCTTTGGCAGCATGCTCAGCCCATTGCACGTCAGCAATAGCCATACGTTTAATCTCACCAGCACGACTTCTGTTTAGTGATAATAGTGTATCGCGAAGTTCAGAAGGAAGTGTTTGGGTATGGCTGGCAATGAGCTTAGGGTAATGGGTTTCAAACTCGACGATAGCAACATCAATCGCATCAAGGCTGGTACCTGACATCAAGCCGATAAAACGTTCTGCCACGCTCAACCCTCCTGAAAGTTTTCGATGTGATTATTCAGCAAGCGCAATGTTAGTGCGACGTAAACCATCAAGCTGCGCTAACAAACCACGGGTTTTATCAAAGAAGTCTTTCTTATAGCGTTTATCTATTGATGCGGCGCTTGGTAATTTAACGGTTAGCGGGTTGCGATGCGTGCCATGCACACGGAATTCATAATGTAAATGAGGGCCAGTTGAACGCCCCGTTGTACCAACGTAACCAATGATTTGTCCTTGCTTTACTCGACCGCGTGCTTTGCGATTATAGCTCGACATGTGGGCGTACAAGGTGCTGTATTTGTTGCCGTGACGAATGATAATGGTTTTACCATAGCCACCTTTACGACCACGGTGAATAATTTTACCGTCACCTGTTGCACGTATGGGCGTGCCACGATTAGCCGCATAATCAACGCCAGTATGTAACTTAGTGCGTTTTAGCGTGGGGTGTTTACGCTTACCAAAGCGTGAGCTAATACGACGAAAATCAACAGGACTGCGTAAGAAGGCTTTACGCATGTTGTGACCATTCGGTGTGTAATAGTCAGCACGCTTGTTCTTGGCGGTATAACGTACGGCACGGAAAGTGCGACCGCGATTCACAAACTCGGCGGCAAGGATATTGCCGTGACGAATTTTCTCACCATCAAGGAATTGTTCTTCATAAACAAGGTTAAAGCTATCGCCCTGACGAATATCCAGAGCAAAATCGATGTCCCAACCAAAAATAGCAGCAAGCTCCATAATTAGGCTTTGAGCCATGCCAGCTCGTTGTGCATCTAGGAACAGTGAGTTAGTTATTTTTCCTGAAGCATAGGCAAGACGAATCTCAGGTTTTCTGGTTATGTGCTTAGCCGCATACTTCTGATTCTTATAGCTGACTTGCAGGGAATTAAAGCGGTCAATCTCATGAACAAGACCGCTAAACTTTCCTTGTTCATTAAAGCTAAGACGAATATGTTGACCAGGTCTGAGACGCTTAAGACCTTTGGTGCCTTTCCCCAAGGCAATAATGTTGTACACATCACGGGAACTAAGATTATTCCGTGAGAATATAGCTGCAAGCGTGTCACCCTTGCGAACTTTAATGCGTTTCCCTTTTTGATTACTAGTAGGGCGAGCAACCGCAGCTGTAGTAACAATGGGTGGCGCTTTGAAACTGACTTTTTCAGCTTCAGCTTCAGTTTCAATATGTGCAGGGAGTGTGAGCGATTGACTGACAAGTGTCGCTGAAGACGATTTTTCAGCAAGTTGCCCAGGAACATTCGCTGTGACAGGCTCGGATTCGATGCTAAATAGCACAACAGTACCGATCAATAGCGAAAGACTGGCAATGACGATCGAGCGCCGATTGAGGAGTTTGACGAACGTTTTGTCCGCGGACTCGCGTAACTTATAGTCACGCTTGATAAATGAACGATAATTCACGGAATTCTATATAGTTTTTAAATACGTTGCCAAGATAGCGGTTATACACTGGGCGGTCAATACCTCTTTATATAGAGATAACCGCGAGTCGTGCGCTAATTATACTTGCTGTGATACCCTTGCGCCTCAAAATAATTCAAGTTCGAGGTTGGAATGACAGCAGTTGCCGATGCACTCGCGATTATCAAGCGCGGTGCCGATGAAATCTTAGTAGAAAAAGAGCTCGTAAAACGTCTGGAATCGGGTAAACCGATGCGTATTAAGGCGGGTTTTGACCCGACTGCTCCTGATTTACACCTTGGTCATACAGTACTGATAAACAAGTTGCGTCAGTTTCAGGATTTAGGCCATGAGATTTTATTTTTGATTGGTGACTTCACCGGCATGATTGGCGATCCAACGGGTAAGAGTGCGACACGTCCGGCATTAACGCGTGAAGATGTGATAGAAAATGCTAAAAGTTATCAGGAACAGATTTTTAAGATTCTTGATCCTGAAAAAACCCAAGTAATGTTTAATTCTACTTGGATGAATGAGATGAGTCCCGCGGAGTTGATTCAATTAACTGCAAAACACACCGTCGCGCGGATGCTTGAACGCGATGACTTTAATAAGCGTTACACCAGCGGTCAGTCGATTGCGATCCATGAGTTTTTATACCCTTTAATTCAAGGCTACGATTCTGTTGTCATGAAAGCCGATGTTGAATTGGGTGGCACAGATCAAAAATTTAACCTTTTGGTTGGGCGTCAATTGCAGGAAGCCTACGGACAAAGACCACAAGTTGTTTTAACCATGCCAATCCTTGAAGGGTTGGATGGTGTGCAAAAAATGTCCAAGTCATTAAATAATTACATTGGTATTAATGATGCACCAGATGACATGTTTGGTAAGTTAATGTCGATCTCAGATGACTTAATGTGGCGTTACTTTGAATTATTGAGTTTCCGCCCGTTAGATGAAATTGAAACATTTAAAACTGAAATTGAGGGTGGTAAGAATCCACGTGATATTAAGTTCTTGCTAGCGGAAGAAATTATTGAACGTTTTCATGATCGTGCTGCGGCTGATAAGGCACGTGAAAATTTCATATCACGTTTTCAAAAAGGTAAAACGCCCGATGAAATGCCTGAATACAGTTTATCTGCGGAATTACCGGCGGCAAACCTGCTAAAGGAAGCAGAATTAGTTAAAAGCACTTCTGAAGCAATGCGTATGATTAAGCAGGGCGCAGTGAAAGTAGATGGAGAAAAGCTGTTAGACAGCAAACAACTTTTCTCAGCGGGAACCACCACTGTCTTTCAAGTTGGTAAACGTCGTTTTGCCAGAATTACTATTCAGTAATCTTAAAACAGCAATGTCTCTACTAATAATGGTGTCGCTTAGCAGAGACGTTGTTTGTTAACAATTGTAAATATTGGGTAATATCTTTATATATCGTGCTTATTTCATACGCACGTTCTTTGATTTAACTATATAGTTAGAAAATGTGACTCGCCGAGTTAAGCCGCGAGAAAAACCGTCAACCATATTGGAAAACTAAAATAATAAGCCTTCCTTGGATGGTCATTAAGGAATGATGAACTGTGTTTGAACGATGACATTTAAAAATAGTATAAATAAACAGGCAACATTGTTGTCGATAGGCATACCTTCTTTGTTAATTGTTTTTTTACTATTAGCTGAGTCGCAAGGGTATTTGCTATTTCATACACTCGCAGAATTTTTTGCAATCGTTGTTGCTATTCTCGTTAGCGTTGTTACTTGGCAAACGTATTCATTTACTAAAAACAACTTTCTGATGATATTGGGCTGCGGTTATTTTTGGATAGGAATCACCGATTTATTTCATGCCTTCACTTATAGTGGAATGAATGTTATTCCTTCATTATCAGCTCCTGATACTTCTATACAACTTTGGATTGTTGCCCGGCTTTTTGAAGCATTGGTATTATTAGCAGCACCTTTTTTTCTAGCAAGACGCTTGCATAGAACACGAGTATTCATTTTTTTTGGAACTGTCGTTGTTGTAACATTTTATTTAATCTTCAATAACTATTTACCAACCATGTTCGTTGAGGGTGTTGGTCTAACGAATACCAAGATCTATAGTGAGTATGTCATTATTGGTTTAATCATAATGGCAATTGCTTATTTGTGGCGACAACGTGCCTTGCTCGATAAACGAGTGATGGTACTTATGATGGTTTCAATGGTGTTTACTATTTTTGCTGAAGCTGCTTTTACGCTTTATATCACCACCGATGGATTCGCTAATTTTCTGGGACATATTTTTAAATTATTCTCATTCTGGCTTGTGTTTATAGCAGTTGTTAACACAACATTGAAAGAACCATTTGTTTTGATGGCAAGAGGATCGAGTAATTTTGACTCGGTACCAGTACCGACAGCAATAGTGGAAACCAGTGGTCGAATCAGCCAAGTTAATAAAGCATTTTGCAGTATGGTTGGAGAGTCGAGTTCTGAAATTATAGGAAGAGATTGTCACGAAGTGATTGAACCGGGTATATCGAGCCCAGATCATTGTGTTTTGTGCCAACACATTAGTGATGGACAGCCATTACATGAACTTGAAATGCAAGCGGCCAATAATCATTGGTATCAATACTCGCTCACGCCTATTGAAGGGAGTGATGCGCCGCAAGGTATGGTTCTTGTGGCATATGAAATTAGTTCACGAAAACAGGCGGAAGATGAGCTAAAGGCAAGTGAAGCACATTATAAAGAATTAGTTGAAACATCTAGAGCGGTTCCTTGGACACTTGACTTAGCCACTTTCAAATTTACTTATGTTGGGCCTCAAAGTATTGAAATGATGGGCTATGAACCAGAAGAGTGGTATGCCGAAAATTTTTGGATTGATAATATCTACCCGGATGATCGAAACTGGGCAAAACAATATTGTCAAACAGAGGTTGCAAAGGGACGTGATCATAACTTCGAATATCGGTTTAAAGCTAAGAACGGCCGCATTATGTGGATACGTGATGTTGTTAATGTCATTCAAGGCAAAAACGGGCCTGAAAAATTGCAAGGTTTTATGTTCGATGTGACAGAGCGTAATAACACTGAGCTGGCACTAAATCGGTTAGCTGAAATTCAGATATCTGAAGATATTAATGACTTTTATAAAACATGCGTTAAAGAAGTAGCTAAAGCATATGGCGCACGATTTGCTTTTATCGGTTTGTTTGCAGATGAAACGCAAACATCAATTGCAACGCAAAAAGTCTGGGCGGGTAAAATGTTTGTTGATAATTTTACTTACGAACTAGAAGGAACGCCCTGTGCAGATGTGCTGACAGATAAGATGGAATTTATACACTCAGGCGCGGCAGAAAAATATCCAGATGATGTGATATTGGCAGAGATGGGAGTGGAAAGTTATTTTGGCTCACCGTTGTTAACAGCTGACGGAAAAAAAATTGGTCTGGTATCCGTAATGGACGTTGAACCAATGAATATTACGAATTGGACAAAACCGCTACTGGGCTTATTCGCTCAGCGCATTGCAACAGAATATGAACGGTACAATGCGAGTCAAAACTTAAAATTAGCGAATGAGGAACTCAAACAGCGTGTCCAGGCGGGAATAGAAAGCGCCAACATTGCAAAAGAAGAGGCAATTTTTGCAAATCAGGCTAAGTCGACGTTTTTAGCTCGCATGAGCCATGAATTGCGAACACCGCTGAATGTCATTATAGGTTATTCACATATCGCACATAGGTTGTCAGAGAACCAAGAAGTTAACCAACACCTGAAGGAAATTAATGCCGCCTCGACTCATCTAATGGATCTTATTAAAGATGTCATGGATCTTTCACGTATTGAAACGGGTGATTTACACATTGATATTACTAAGGTGAATTTAAGAGAGATTATTGAAGAGTCAGAAAAATTTCTTGTTAAGGATGCCAAAAGAAACAAAGTAACCATGTCTTTATTTGATTGTCAGGACGATATTTTTGTTAAGGCAGATAGCCTGCGGCTTAAGGAAGTTATTATGAATTTATTATCGAATGCCATTAAATACAACCATCGAGATGGTCGAGTTGATATTCAGTGTCACCATACAGATGGCAATATGATTCGAGTTGAGGTAGTTGATACGGGTAAAGGACTTGATGATGAGCAAATGAAGCATCTCTTTGAACCTTTCTCAAGGCTCGGAGCTGAATATACCGATGTAGAAGGCACAGGCGTTGGTCTGGTAATTGCTAAATCATTGATTGAGAGAATGAATGGAACATTAATGGTATCAAGTACACCTAAGAAGGGCAGTTGTTTTGCGATTACACTACCTTTATATAGTGATGATGAGGATTTAGCCTAACAATTTAGACTAAGTCTTTGTGTGGTATACAATATAATTTAGGCTTAGCTTTATATTCACGATGTTTTGACATAAGCTGCATTGCGTACGTGATTTAGGTATAACGTATTTATAGGTACTTTGAACATGATGAACGAATTAAGAATAAAAATGGGCATAACAATAATAAGCCGGTAGGGAAACAATTTATGAGCCATATTTTGATAGCGGATGACAATGAGCATAACCGTTACATTGCTAGATTTTTACTTGAAGATGCAGGTCATCAGATTGATCAAGCTGAAAATGGCAATGATGCGGTGAAGTTTGCGCAAAAGGGAAGTTATGATTTGGTGTTGATGGATATCCAGATGCCGGGCATGGATGGCATTGAAGCAACCAAGTTACTTAAGTCAGAAGGATTTAGCACCCCAATTGTCGCGTTAACTGCAAAAGCAATGCGTGGCGATCGAGAAGAAATACTTGCAGCAGGTTGTGATGGCTACATTTCAAAGCCATTTGAGGTTGACGCCTTTGTTGCTGAGGTCGAAAAATACATTAAATAGTAATAAACGAAATGAAATAGTCCAAAGTGTGTCCGGTTAAATCTTTTATCCCTGTTTAAATTCAAATCCTGTAAAAATAATCAGTATTAGCATGTTTTAATATAGACTTATTAATCAATAAGTTAGATATTTATGAAGTTAAAATCAAACAATATTAAAAATAATTAGCACTATCATCAAAATAAGTGTTGACGCGCTTCCTAGCGTGCGTATAATGCGCCGCTCACTCAGGGACACAGCGAGTGACAAGCCCAACGAAAATGCGGGTTTGAGTCATTTAAGGATTGAATGGCAACAGGTTAGTCTGTATAGTTAACCGCCCTTGTCGGACGCACTCCGACATAGCTCTTTAACAATTAGATCAAAGTAATTTGTGTGGGCGCTTGCGTCGTAGATGGTTTTCACCATGAATCGATGTAAGCAACCACGCCAAGTAAAACCTAAGTAATATTTATATTAGTTAGTTAGT